>JBDWQX010000112.1:0-27647 GCA_039986395.1 Cyclobacteriaceae bacterium | reverse complement strand
TGTCTTCTTTTCTTGTATGCTAATTTTTTTACCATCAGTGTCTACGGGATTTGGAAAGTCGTATGTAGTAGCCTGACCAAAAAGGACAACTGAAAAAATAGTTCCTAACAGATTCAGGAAAAACCTCATGATTTGTAGGTTACAGCTTTAACTGCTTCAATGGTTCGTTGAACATTTGGAAGTATCTCTTCGATTAACGTCGGGGCATAGGGTAGGGAAACATCTTTGTTGTTGATCCTGTGAATAGGAGCATCCAAGTAATCAAAGGCATTTCGCTGGACATGGTGACTAATATCGGTTGAGATTGAGGACAGTGGCCATGCCTCTTCCACAATCACTAACCTGTTGGTTTTCTTAACCGATTCGATGACAGCCGGGTAATCAATAGGTCGGACGCTTCTTAGATCAATCACTTCGGCTTTGATTCCCTCTTTCGCAAGTTCGTCAGCCGCTTGATCCACCACCTTCATCATTTTTCCAAAAGAGACGAGCGTAACATCTGATCCTTCTCTTACTAGATTTGCCTTTCCTATTTCCAGTAAATATTCTTCTTCTGGCACCTCACCTTTATCGGCATACATCAATTCGGATTCCATGAAAATAACAGGGTTGTCATCTCTGATTGCTGTCTTTAAGAGACCCTTGGCATCATAGGGATTAGACGGCACCACCACCTTTAGTCCTGCGGTGTTTGCATACCAGTTTTCAAAATTTTGTGAATGCTGCTGACTGAGTTGACCTGCATTACCAGTAGGACCTCTAAAAACGATTGGTACATTGTATTGCCCACCTGACATCGACAGCATTTTGGCAGCACTATTAATGACCTGATCAATTGCGACCAAAGAGAAATTGAAGGTCATGAATTCGATAATAGGACGCAGACCGTTCATTGCGGCACCAACGCCAACACCCGCAAAGCCTAGTTCGGTGATGGGAGTGTCAATCACCCGCCTAGCTCCAAACTCATCAAGCATTCCCTGACTTACCTTATAAGCTCCGTTGTATTCCGCGACTTCTTCACCCATGAGAAAGATGTCTCCATCTCTTCTCATTTCTTCGCTCATAGCCTCGCCTAGTGCTTCTCTAAATTGGATCTCTCTCATTGATCGGTTTGATTATTAATAAGGCTGCTAAATTAGTTTTCGTAGGGGTATAAAAAAAGTCCTGTTCGCAAATGTGCGAACAGGACTTTTAGATTTTTATGAATTCAGATTACTTCACTGCCTCGTTTACAGCAGTAGCAAATTTTGAAAATTCAAGATCGTTAAGTGCGCTATCCTTAAGTGAAGGATCAGCATCAACAGCTTTCTTCAAGTTAGACCCAACACCAGCAGCGTCGTTGTTTCTCGCAGATGCAACAGCTGATAAATATGCAGCAGTTCCGCTTAGATCGTCACCTGAAACTTGTCCAAATGCTGCACTTGCTTGAGAGTACTCACCACTTAACAGATAAGCAAGTCCCTTGTCTATGTTTGCTGCATCGTCAAGCTTAGCAGAGTTAAATGAAGCTTTCGCTTTGTCATACTCTGCCATTCTTACTTCTAGAGCACCTTTCATTGCGCTTACTTTAGAAGAAACATCATTTGATCCACCACTTACGCCACCAAGAGTTGCATAAGCTTTTTCGTAATCACTTTGAAGTGCTTGAACAGCACCAAGATTTGATTGTACAATCGCAGAGCTTGAGTTTTTGTTTGCTGCTATTTCTAATTGAGTAGTAGCATCATCTAAGTTGCCCATTTCAAGGTGAGTCGCTCCGAGGTTGTTGTGAGCTTCCCATGCACCAGTCTTATCGGCTGCAGCTTTATAGATAGCTGCTTTTTCCTCCAAAGAAGGAGTAAGAGTAGCACTAAACATCAACTCTTCGTTAGAAAGAGTGTCAGCCATTGCATCACCAGTAGTAATTGCTTTAGCCAGCACAGCTATTTGAGCGTTAGACTTCTTAGGCTTAACTGTTAGAACTTCTGTCTTAGCAGATCTCAAACCTGGATACACATCGTTAAAGACTTTCTTGTAAGAAGAGAGTTTTTTCATTTCTTTCTCTTTTTCCTCAAAAGATCCAGATCCGTTGATGATACTATTATACTGAGACTTCGCTGAAGCATCGATACCATCATAGGTACCTAAAGCAGCTCTGAAAGCAGCCCAGTCCTGAACGATTGGCTTCAAGATAAACTCAATAGAGTCTGCTGCACCAGCATAGTCATATCGATCCATTCTGCCTCTGTAGTAAGCTTCAATGGTTTTTGCTCTGTCTCCAGAAAGATCACTGTTTATCGTCTCAGTACCTTCTGGTGAGTGAGTACCTGTGATAGTTACTGTTCTAGTTACGTTCTTCTCAGCAATAAAAGCACTTAATTCGTCTCTCTTGCTCCTGTTAGATGTTCCATCATAGTTCAAAGAAGTTCTAAGATTAGATCTTCCTTGATCGAAGTAGAAATCAACATTTGTAGGTATTAATTCTTCTCTGTCATCATATCCATGATCGGCATACGATCCGAAAGCAACATCCTGCACCCACTGAGAGGTCATAACCAAACCTTGGGCTACAGCAAGTCTGTCAGTAGTTTTCGTCTTACCATTTCTTGTGTCAGTTGCAACTCCTTCTATATAAAGAGTTCCTGGGTTCATCCCATCGACATATGGAAAGGTGAAACTTTCACTTTTTCTTGAAGTAGTAGTTGAACTGTTAGGGAAATCGTCAGCAGTAAATACTATCGATCCCACGTTCACTTCCTGGTCTCCATATTGATAAATTGTGTTTAGGGTAAAGCTTGTGCTCGCAGGAAGCATTTTCGGAGGAAGGACCGAAGACATTTCAAAAGGTACATTACCTCCATGAACTTCAAGTGGGTTAGGAGTAACCTGAAGGTCATTTTCCTGAGCCAGCTTTATCATCTGGTCTAGCTTACAGCCAGAAAGCAGGATAGCACCCGCGGCTACCGCTATGGCTAGGTTTAATTTTCTCATTTGATTCATTTTTTTAGTTAGTACGAACAACAATTAGTTTTAATCTAAGTTAAGTGTGCAAATTAAAGGAAAAAATACCTTCTGGTATAATAAACAAGGACATATCTATTTCGATATATGCTATCTTTGTACAACTATTAAGAATTATGCAGGAATTTTTTGAAAAATACGCGTTTGGAGTCTGCAACAGGCTTGGGGAGAAATTCAGGATCCCAACCTCTAGTATCCGACTTTTTTTCATTTACAGCTCATTTTTAACCTTCGGGTCACCTGTAATTCTATATCTGGCACTTGCTTTCATCATGAATTTTAGAAAAGTGTTGAGAAGAAGAAACAATACACTCTGGTACTACTAGAGATTTGAATACCGATTTTGCTTTCTTAAAAAGTGTCTGACCACTATTGAATAGTCCTTTGTAATATCCCTGCTTGGCTTGCTTCGCTTACGTAACGTGCCGAATAGACCCAACGCTACTTTACCATGAGCTCTAATTACTGCGAGTGCGTGTAGTGTACCGCCCTCAAAAAGAAATTTCAACGCCGCGACCCAATCTAAAAGAACGCGAACAGGAAATTTCCAGACAAGAGATCTTAATGGCATATTCTTAACCAAGAGATTAAGACCGTTTCTAAAATTCAAGTAGGTCTTAAGTGGACTTGATTTTGACAATGTCCCTCCACCCACATGGTAAACCGTTGAATTTGGAATGCATTTAATGCGGGATCCAGCTCTTTGGATTCTCCAGCAGAGATCTATTTCCTCCATGTGAGCAAAGAAATCCACATCAAAACCATTGGCATTAAAGAATGTGTTTGCTCGAACCATCATACAAGCACCTGATGCCCAGGAAATATCAATAGCTGAGTCGTATTGCCCTTGATCCGCTTCTATCTTGTTAAACACTCTGCCCCGACAAAAGGGAAAGCCAAACATATCAAGAAAACCACCTGAGGCTCCTGCGTATTCGAAATGATCTTGTTTGTTAAAGTCTAGAATTTTTGGTTGGCATACGGCATATGAAGAATTGCTATCTAGGAAATCGACCATTGGTGCAAGCCAACCCTTTACGACTTCCACATCAGAATTTAAAAGGACAAAATAGTCTGCTTTAACTTCCTTGAGAGCAACGTTGTATCCACCAGCAAATCCGGAGTTTTCACTCATTTCTATTCGACGGATTGTGGGGAATTCAGTTTTTAGTAGCTCCAGCGAATCGTCAGTGGAGGCATTGTCAGCAACGATAAGCTCAGCATCTGGTGTATGTGTGATGAGGGAGGGTAGGAAGCGATTCAGATAATCTCGACCGTTGAAGTTAAGTATGACAACTGCGACCTTTGACATTTATCCCAGTCCGGAAAGGTCCAATCCTGGAATATTGGGAATCAGGCCTTCTGTAGATTTTTTTATATGCTCTTTGGATTTTTCTTCTGCTTCTCCCAATGCTTTGTTTGAGGCCGCGATGATCAAGTCGCGCATCATATCCTTGTCTGTGAGATTGATCAGTGATTCGTCAATCTCAAGATCGATAATTTCTCTCTGCCCGTTTGCCTTTGCCTTCACCATTCCACCACCAGACTCTCCATGAGTGGTGATGTCTTTGAGCTCCTCTTGAGCTTCTTTCATTTTTTGCTGGACCTCCTTCATCTTGCCCATCATTTTCATCATATCAAACATCGTCCTTTTATTTTTTGATTAGCGCAAAAGTACCTTTTTGTCTCACCTTTACTCCATCTGAATCTTCAAATATTACCTCATAAAGATAAGCTCCCTCGGGAGCGAGACTTCCATTTATCAAACCGTCCCAACCTGGTTTGGGTTCTGCTGAGGTGTATATCAGTTGCCCCCATTTTGTGTAAATACGGGTTGCTGCAGTTTCGGTGGGCAATCCAAACAATTCGAGCGTGTCATTTAATCCGTCTCCATTTGGAGTGAATGCTTTGGGCACATAAATGATGGGCTTGTACTTATAGGTGATGCTATTTGATCGGACGGTAGGACCATTGAGGTGCTCAACGGTGGCCTGTAAGAATTGTCGGGTGCCATTCATCGCGTCTAGTCCTACATTGAAAGAAGAACTAGTAATTGGCTGGCTTGAAACTGATTCATTCCCTACTTCATAGGTAATCGAGCTGATTTCGGTATAGACGCTGGATGGATCGGTATATGAGATTCGATAGGAATTCTCTTCAAGAGTTTGCGATGCTAATAGCGGTGGATTTGTCTCCGCAGAGAAGAGCGTCTCACCGCAGGAGTCTACGTAATCAATTCGGTAAAAGTAGATACGTGCCAATGAGCCGATAGGGTCTGAATGAGCATCCTGCACAGACTTACGAAGCTCAAATTCTCCAGTTTCTCCAAGTCTTCGGTAAATGTCCAGACTTCCCGATGAGACAGAATCCAGGTTAATGAAAACTGCATTATCAGTATAAGTGGAATAGAGATTGCCAAAAGGAGTGGAGGATAACTCAGTGATGTCTTGACAAAACTGTGGGCCAGACAAAACTGCTGTTGTGCAATTATCAATTGCGTTTACTCTTACACAATATCTCGATTCACTCTTCGAATAGGGGATGTCTTCAATTACCACCGAGCTACTGCCTATTTTACCAGTAAAAACAGTAGAAGTTGTAGCTTGTTCAATCTGAACCTGATAAGCAATTAGTGAGTCGTATGAAGATAATTCTAGTTCTAGTACAAAGAAATCTCGACAGGTCTCTTTTACGGAAGAAGAGGTGACCATTGGAGTTGTTAAAGTTGAGACTGGATCTACACTGTAGGAGAATAGGGTGCAATTCTCTTTACCTCCTGTGTAGAAACCTTTTGTTTGAAACGATTGCGTAGAATTACTAGGATACAAGAATGAGGCTGTTTCTCCAGACTGTATGGTTGATGAATCTGTGGGGGTGAAGTAAACACGAATAAAGTCGTAGACGTTTTCTTCCGAGGTGATGGAGATTCCATTTGCGTTACATTTTTCCAACAAAAATTCTGGTTCTGTTGGATCAATTACCCGAATCGTAAGTGTATCAGTTTTCGGCGTCACGTCGATCCCAACCACCTGAACGATTTGATAAGTTCCAGGAGAGGAATAGGTGTAAGTGGTGGAGGTTGTCTCTGTTGCGCCATCCTCGTAGAAGTATTGCCTGGTGATGTTGCCAAAGGCATCAAGCTGAGTCACATTGACTGTAAAGGGATTGCAACCACGATCAAAATCGACTTCAAAGCGACCTGCGTTGCTAACCACCTGCGCGAAAAGCAATGATGGAAAAAAAAGTAGAATGAAGGCGATTATCCTGATGGACATTATGCTATAACGCAACAATTAGCATAAAATTAACCCTGAACAGCTTTTATCAACTCATCCAAGGTGTGTTTTTGCTGTTCCCCGCTGCTCATATTTTTCAAAGTGTACGATTTGCTTTCTCTTTCTTCATCCCCTATCACCACAACAAATGGAACATTGATCTTGTCTGCATACTTAAACTGTTTTTGGATTTTGACTGGATCCGGGTAGAGTTCAGTGTTGATGTTTTGCTTTCTCATTTCGATTACCAGCTCCTGGCTGTGAAGGAAGTTTTGTTCGCTTCGATCACCATCCTGGTGGAGAATCAATGCCTGAAGGGGTTGCGAAATTTCAGAGGGAAACAAATACAGTTCTTCAAGAACATCGTAAATACGATCCAATCCAAATGAGATCCCTACTCCTGAAATATCAGGTAGTCCAAAAATACCAGTAAGATCATCGTAGCGTCCACCACCACAGATACTGCCCATTTGAACGGAGGTCGGTTTCACTTCAAAAATAATTCCGGTGTAGTAGGAGAGGCCACGTGCTAGTCCAAGATCTAGTTCTGTGGCTACATCACTTTTTCTCAAACCCTGAACAGACCTGAAATACTTTGCTGCTTCTTCAATGCCGACGTTGTCAGGATCAATTGCCTTAATACTGCTTACGATCCGTTCGAGCGAATCGATGGTATCAACAGGAGAGCTAATTAGTTCCATGATCTCAGAAATCTTCTGCGAATCACCACCCATCTCCACAAGTTTTTCAACGACTTTGCCTTTACCTACCTTGTCCAATTTGTCAATTTCGACACAAAATCCAACCTTGTTGTTTCCCAAACCTGCGTAGGTAGCAAGCGTAAAAAGGATTTCTCGATGGTTGACTTTAATTACTACATCCGCTAAACCAAGATCCTGAAAAACATCTTGAATTAGAAGCGTTAACTCCACCTCATTCCAATTTGATCTACTACCAATAATATCCGCGTCACATTGATAGAATTCTCGGTACCGTCCTTTTTGTGGTCGATCAGCGCGCCATACAGGCTGAATTTGAAAACGCTTGAATGGAAAAGAGATTTCATTTTGATGCATCACAACGTATCGAGCGAAAGGGACAGTGAGATCATATCTTAAACCTTTTTCAGAAATCTTTGCTGTAAGCTGTTTGCTTCCTGCATTGTAGTCTTCATCAGTGGCTTTGCTTAGAAAGTCTCCTGAGTTTAGAATTTTGAACAAAAGTTGGTCGCCTTCATCACCATATTTGCCTGTAAGTGTTGCAAGGTTTTCCATGGATGGCGTTTCCAATTGACTGAAGCCATACCTTCTGAAATTTCGTTTAATTACATCCATGATGTAGTTCCTTTTGGCTGAAACTTCGGGTCCGAAATCACGTGTTCCCTTTGGCAGTGATGGCTTGTTTTTAGACATTCAGAATTGGTTTTGGACAAAACTACTTAATCCCCTAATTTTGCACCTCGATTTTAAAAGCATAGACGAAAAATGGCTGTTACCAGACTAGAGCGAAAAGGTAGAAAAAATAAGAACGTTGCGAAGAATAGAGTCAATACGATAAAGAGATTGAACACACTTCCTACAATTAAGAATGTAGATATTGAGGCTATCAAAGCTGAATTTGCAAAGAAAGGGAAGGCGAAAGCTGAGCCTAAGGCAGAAAAAGAAGAGGCTGTAAAAGTAGAAGCTCCTAAGGCTGAGGCTAAAGAAACGAAAAAAGAAGCTGCTCCCAAAGCGGAGAAAAAAGCTGCTGCACCAAAAGCAGAAAAGGCTGCAGCCGCTCCAAAGGCAGAGAAAAAGCCAGCTGCTAAGAAAGCAGCCGCTCCAAAAGCTGAGAAGAAAGAAAAGGCTGCTCCAAAGAAGAAGGCAGCCCCAAAAGCAAAGAAAGAGGATAAGTAATCCTCTTTTAAAAATACCAAGCCATTCCATATCTTTTATGGAATGGTTTTTTTGTGTCCAACTGAAATCTTGTGCTACATTTTCGGCATAAAAAAAGCACCGAACTTTCGTCCGGTGCTTCGATTAGGTTAGGTAAAAAATCTTTAGTCCACGATAGAAGCTCTTATTCTTTTTACTTCACGTGTTATGTCTCTCATGACATCTTTCGTTAACACAAAGTCTGGATCGTTTGACATCTTTTCTTCAATCTCCTGAAGGTCTCCTTTGAAAATTTTATCCAAAATAGACAATTCAATGGTCATTCCAGCAATGGTCTCATCAAAGGGAAGATCTTTAAGAACATCAATGATATCTGCTAAGGCGTGCTCTTCGCCCATCACAATTTTAACAAGAGGTTCTAGAAGCTTCTGATTTTCCTTTGTATCCGGAAATGTTTCGATCGTCAAAACTGCCTGGTAAAGCCCTTCCACAAAACTGCCAGTCAAGGCAAGACCTGCCATCGTCAAATGATGATCCTCTTCCATCTGTACGCTGGTGCTTAAGAATAATTTTCCCAGGAGTCTGGATATTTCTTCTTCGTTTTGATCTTTGATATGTCCTCTAAATTCCTGTAGCTGAGACTGGTCATAGATGGCAGAATCTCCCAGAGCCTCAGCCAGAGAGTGAGACACTTTCAGATAGTCGATACAATCCTCTTCATGACCATAAGCAGCTAAGTAGCTGATATCTGAGGCATAAACACCCATAACCATGGACATTTTATCTGTATTGCCTTTGTATATCTCCTGATTATCAATTTGATTGATATGATCGCGGTTAAACTCTGCTCCAATGGACTTAAGTGTAAATGGCACTAGTGAGGGAGGAGGCAGGTCACCGAGCAACTGGTCAATATCGTGGATGGTCTTTTCTTCAGCTAACTCTTCAGCCGAACGTTCGTTGCCAGTGCTTGAAGTGCTCGTGCAGCTATACATAAAAGCGACTGCAATAATGGTGAATAATGTGCTGATTGATTTCATCCAGATGCGTTTCATTAAATCTTATTCAATTTTAATGCTTTTTGGTGCCAATAAAAACCTGCAAATGAGTTTTAAAGGTTTTAATCGCACAAAGCCAGTCTGACTGATATGTTAATTTAGGAATTAGATGGATTTGAGTTCGTCCTACTGCTATCTGAAACGAGATGCTGGTTCTTTGAAATTTTTTGGTCAAAGGAGAAAAAAGAGATTAGATCCTTAAGACTTTCCGCCTGCGCTGTGAGTTCTTCACTGCTACTTGCCATTTCCTCTGCGTTTGCTGCATTGCGTTGTACAATCTCATTCAATTCCTGAATCGAGTTATTGACCTGCTGAGATGACTCATTCTGCTCACTGGAAGTTTTAACAATATCTTGTACCAATTCGGAGGTCTTTTTTATATCAGGTACTATCTGGCTTAGGAGTTCTCCAGAGTTTTCAGCAATTGTGACACTCGATTGAGAAAGCTCGTCAATCTCTTCCGCAGCCTCTTGACTTCTTTCTGCTAGTGATCTCACTTCTGAAGCCACAACAGCAAATCCCTTTCCATGTTCACCAGCTCGTGCAGCTTCTACCGCGGCATTGAGGGCCAAGATGTTTGTCTGACTTACGATGTCTCCGATTATTTTGATCTTTTCTGCGATGGATTTCATGCTTGAAACAGTATGCGTAACAGCTTCATTCCCTTCGCCAATGTCCGATGCGGCCTTAATTCCAATTTGTTCCGTTTCTTTCGCGTTCACCGCATTTTGTTCTATAGAAGAAGACATTTCTTCCATCGCCGCAGATAGTTCTTCTGCGGAGGCGGCTTGCTGGCTTGCTCCTTGGCTCACATCTTGTGATACCGAGGAAAGCCCTCTAGATGAAACTGCGAGGTTATTCGAAACGATCATTACATTTTCCAGCACCTCTTTTAGTTTGTCGATCATTTTCTTAAGATCTCCATAAAGACCTTTATTGTCGTTCTTCGATATGTGTAGAGAAAGGTCGCCAGAGGCAAGACTCTTTGCAATCTGAGCTGCTTCGGTTGGTTCGCATCCAAGCTGACCTACAATACTTCGGGTTAGTAATATTCCTGAGATGACTAGAATCAGGAAAACACCTACAAAGAAAAAGATGGATAGTTGAGATATTTCTTCTGCTTTAGATAAGCTTTCATCATATTCAATTTTGGTTTGCTCATAACTGACTGCAGTAAGCTGATCTATGGCATCACGCATTAAATTGAAATCTTGGATATACCCAGTGTAGTAAGTGGTTTTTAGTTCCGCAATGCTTGAGTTTTCTATATGGCCCTGAATGTTCTGAGTGTAGTTTTTAACATTTGATAGGTGATCATCAAACACATCAAAAGCTTCGTGTCTTGTTCCTCCAGTGGAAAGGTAAACATCTTTGAAAGTGTTAAATCTAGTTTCGATCTGTTCAAGGTTTTCATTTATGGCTGCAATTTTTGTTTGAAAATCCTCGGTGTACAGGCGTGAACTGTCCGATAAGGAAATAATTGACTCTGCGATTTCTAGTCGCGATTGGTAGCCGTCTCTATCTGCCTCCAATAGCGAGTTGATACTTAGCATCCTGTTGTTATAGATGCTCTCTACATTAGCTTTGATTGAGTCCAGGCCGTTGATGTTGTACAGAATATTACCTACATACAATATGGCTATTGTTATGAATACAATCAATATTCTATCACGGACACGAAGGTTCCTGAAATAGTTGAATTTCATAGTGGCTAGTGTTGCTGGTTACACTCACTCAAATATGCAAAAAAGGTGTCATATAACCGACACTTAAAAATGCAATTCGTGGATTGCTGATAGTAGCCACTAGCAAGCTTACTCCGATTTTTTCTGGAATATTCGTGGAGTAGCCACGATCACGGCATAAAAGAACTGATTTTCCCTGCTGGGAACTCCACCGAACATCTCGTCTAGCGTATTTGACCCAAACATTATCGAATGACCCAATGTGACATTAAAATCCTTAGCAACTGAGTAGCGAAGTGTCAGGTCATTTTCAACACCTAAAAACGAATCCAATGGGTTTGCATAAGCGATGTCAGCAGCAGCATAAGCATTGGCATCTGTTTGGAAGAAATGGACATTGTTTCTTATTCTCAGCCTTGAGGAAGGTGTATAGTCAATCTTAGCGTAGTAATCTTGGAGGCCAAAGACTGGATCGATCAGAAGATAGAAGTAGTCGAGATATCCGAACCTACCATGTCGAAGTCCAAAGAGAATGTTATAGGTTGAGCTCTTAGCGCCAGGATCGGTTAAATTTTGCAAGTCAGTACCAGACATTTTATCCAGACCCAGAGAGAAGCTCCACTTGCTACTGGACTTCAAGAGAAGCTGGAGGGACAAGAAGCTTGCATTAACCTTTCTGTCAGTTGCATCACGACCGATTTGCTGAAAGAATACACCTGTAAATTTGAGTTTACCGCCTATTGGTACTGAGGTGTTGGAGCCAAATGTTTGTGTGTAAGCGACGGTGGTATCAGCTTGCTCCAGACCGTGATTGACAAGCCAGAGCGAAGACCTTTGCTTGTCCCATTTCTTACTGAGGTAGAGGAACTGCATATTCTTATAAATGTTTGGCTGAAATAAGTCACGCTTAAGTTCATTCACGCGGTTAGCATTGACGGCTAAACCTAGATGGGCCTTAAATGTTCCCTTCTCGTATTTCCCCAGAGCAAGGTCATGGGCCAAGGTACCGCCCCAATTGAGTTCACCAAATATGTGCTGATCATCATAAACTAGACCTTGTCGCCCCAGTTTGAGTGAAAAGTCGTTTCTAAACGATTTTTCCAACCAGGCCCTGAAAATGGAAACTTCTGCAACATCAGCCCGCTCGGTGATTTCACCCCATGCACGTCGGTCTTGTAATATCACCTGTGCCTTTAGGCTGTCGGGATTGTTGTAATTTAAAATAAGCCTGGTGCGTTGCTGTGTGAAAAAACCTGCTTTTTCACCAGCATACAATGGTTGCCGGAAACCTCTCGAGTAGGTTGGATTAAAACGGTATTCCAGATCAACTGATGTGCTCTGAGCACTAGATTCGTAAACACTGACCAGCAGTAGAAAGGCTAGAACGATGACTGGGTTCGTTTTTTTTTGAAATGTGGAGATAGATATTCTGGCGATAGTCATTTAACCTAAAGGATTGGTTTCCTGCGGCAATGATAATCGAATAAGCAAAAGGGACCTGAAAATGGCAGTCCCTTTTTTTGATGCATCGCTCTATTGATTACTCTTTTCGCCTCAGGATTAGAGCCGAGATTATAGTGACAAGGAGGCCAATTGGAAAAATTTCCAAAAAGGTGAAGGCGGCCATTACGTGAGGCTTTCTATACGATGTGTTGAATTCCTTGATCTCCTGAATTTGCTCCATTTTGATTTCACTCGATGATTCAGTCTGGTTGACTATTTCAATCTGAGAAGCTTCATACCTGTCAACAAAGTCGGGCTCGAAAGCTGGCATGTAGATCCATATCCATCCAACAACATAGATGATCGCCGCTACTAAAGAGATCCCTAACCCAGTAAAGAATCCTTTCTTAAATGTAATTTCATCTTTTTCAGATTTTTTTCGTTCACCTCTGATGGCTAGAAAAATGGTGCTAAAGGCCAATAGCATTACCGAATAACCAAATAGCTCACTTCCTGCAAAGTGAAGACCTCCCCAAGTGAAATAACTGACAAACCAGGAGGTCATGATAATAAGGCCTGTCAATCCTCCGTATTTAATTGCGATTCTTGTATTCATGATTTTTGTTTTGAACAAATCAAAAACTCATTTAGAGTTTTTCCTTCATCCTTTCGGGTGATTTAGCAGATCTATTCGCTAGAAGGAGCAATCAACGCAAGTTCTCGTGCTTTTTGAATTGCCTGAGTTCTTCTTTTCGCGTTGAGCTTTTGATAAATTTTTGAAATGTGTGTCTTTATCGTGTTAAGAGAAACAAAAAGCTTATCAGCTATCTCTTGATTGGAATAACCTTGAGAGAGTAATTCTAAGACTTCGACTTCTCGTTGGCTTAACCCAAGTTTACTGGGATCGTACCTCTCAATATTGTTTTTCTTTTTGTACCAAGTCATGCCTAACCAAACACCTATTAGCATGAACAGAATTCCAACGACAGCACCAAAAAGCTCAATCTGAATATCCTTAACAAATGCCTTGTAATGAGTCACTTCAAGGACAATCATTAGGAATCCCATAAGACTGCCATATATCAACCAACTTTTCTTCACATCTTAGCTTTGTTACAAATTACCTAAAATTATCATCACTAAATCACACGATCATGCCTAAAAATATCGCCTATACCATTGCAAGGTTCCTTGCTGCTCTTATCATGCTTCAAACGCTGTACTTTAAATTCACTGGATCTCCTGAATCCGTCTATATTTTTGAAAAGTGCGGCATGGAGCCTGAGGGAAGATGGACAGTCGGCATCTGTGAGCTTATTGCGGCAATACTTCTAATTATTCCTCGCACTGCTTGGCTTGGTGGAATAATGGGGATAGGGCTTATGTCAGGGGCAATAGCTCTTCACTTAACCCTATTGGGTATCGAAGTTATGGATGACGGTGGATACTTATTTTTGCTTGCTATCATTGTTTTTGTTTGCTCGATTTATGTCATTTTTGTGAATAGGAATAAAATATTTAAGCAACTAATACCCAAAATTTTAGGTAAGAAATGAAAGTAAAATACTTGCTCGCGATTGTCATTTTATCGGCATGTAACTCGAATTCTGAAACAGTAGAGGCAGTCGCCGTTGAGGGTAGCCAAATTCCAGCTGGAGCTGTCCTGCAGGACTACGCATCAATTCCTGGACTGCAAAAGGTGGTTTTAAAAAGTGAGGAAAAAATCGTTGGCGAAGGAGATTTTATGAATGGCAAATATCATGGCAGTTGGACAAGCTATGATGCCCAGGGAAAAGTGACGCTCATCACAACCTACCTACATGGTTTGAAGCAGGGTACTGAACTTGCCTTCGATAATCAAGGGTATGTTAGTTCAAAAAGTTACTATCATAATGGCCAGCTAAATGGAGAGTATTTACTCTATAATAGGAGGAGTATCGTGGAGAGAAAATCTTATTCCAATGGAGCTTTGAATGGATTGCAACTCAAGTACTATGCCAGCGGCACAGTAATGGAGGAGGCTAACTACGCGAATGGTAAAATTGACGGAATTGCCAGATGGTTTGATCAAGAAGGCAACATGACCATTGAGTATACCTATTCGAATGGTGAGTTAGTGCAAGACTAAGCTGCTGTCTTAGTTGTCGTCGGGGTCTTCAACTTCCTCGTCTTCCTTAGACATTACGTAAGCTGTTACACATCCTTCATTACCCTCGACAAAGGATAAACGCATTCCACTTGCGGATATGACCCCGGTTGCAGTTTTGCATATTTGTTCGCCCTCGTCGTCTCTGCAGAACGTTAAGCTTACACCATCTGCTGCCCACGTACCATTTTCGAATTCCAAGCCCTTTTGAAACGTGTAGGTAGCGCTGTCGGTGAAAGTGATCTTGTAACACGTATTGTCCGTGCATTGAACAGGTCGCGAATCATTCAGTGAAAAATTCTCACAATCCGTTACGTCAATTCTGGAAGCAGTCCAGATACCGATGTACGAACCTGTCGTATCCTCATCTTTGCAGCTAAAGAGAAATGCCATAAACAGAAGGGTACTGAATAATTTAATTTTCATAAAACAAAAATATATCAAAATGCAGTCATAAAATTGCATTTATGAAAGGTCTTGCATTTACAAGTATGCGGGTAGGAGAAAGCTACAAGCTGATTAATTATGGAGAAACGTCTGAATTCAAGTTGGTTGAGGTCTTGAGTAGACATGATTATCGACTGAAGGATATTCATACCTTAGAGCAGTATAATATGAGCGACCTGACTAAATTCGGAAAAGGAGACGACTTTGAGCTGAGAGAATTGAGACACTGAACATTAAATGAATCAAATGCAAAACCTGATCTTGTTATGTGGCGGAAATTCTCCTGAGCATGAGATTTCTATTAGATCTGCAAAAAATATTCTAAGCGCATTGGACCGGGAAAAGTACTTGGTTAAGGTTATCGGGATTTCCAAAAAGGGACAGTGGTTCTTGTTGGATGAATCCAATCTTGGTGAAAGTGTTCCAGATCAAGGACTTCCAGTTTCAATTCGACCAGGCAGTAATGATTGTTTTCACACCTCCGAATCCAGTCTTGGAGATGTGGACGTTATTTTCCCGATTCTACATGGACCAAACGGAGAAGATGGATCGATTCAGGGATTGATTCAAATTCTTGACATTCCGTTTGTGGGGCCCGGTATTCTTGGGTCCTCACTATGCATGGACAAAGAACTTACCAAGCGAATACTTCGACACGAAGGAATTAAGGTCGCAGAATGGATTACTTTGAGAAAGGGGGATATGATTCCTGACTATAAGGAAATGGTGTCAAAACTGGGGAGTTTGATTTTTGTGAAACCAGCCAACATGGGATCTTCAGTAGGGGTCTCGCGCGTGTCAAATGAAAGCGATTGGAACGATGCTGTAAACGAAGCTTTTCTATATGATAACAAAGTGCTAGTCGAAGAATGCTTGCTGGGCAGAGAGATAGAGTGCGCAGTATTGGGTAATGAAGACCCAAAGACCAGCGGAGTTGGAGAGGTTCAGTCAGGCGAGGTATACTCTTACGACGAAAAGTATGATGAATCTTCTTCCGCTAAAATTATGATTCCTGCAGATGTGTCAGCGATAGAAATCGAAGCTTTGAGATCCACAGCACTGAACTCTTTCAAGGCCTTGGAGTGCAAGGGGCTTTCAAGAGTAGATATGTTCCTTGATAAAAACGGTGCTGTTTTTGTAAACGAGGTAAACACCATGCCTGGTTTTACAAGTATCAGTATGTATCCAAAGCTTTGGGAAAATGAGGGATTGGGTTACACTGAGTTAGTCAATCGGCTTATAGAACTTGCGGTAGCAAATCATGAATGATTATTTTTTAATTTAGTTTGATGAACTACTGGGAAACAATTCGTGATAGTTATTACGGTTACGCTCGTTATTTATGGGATTCAATCACCCATCCTGGCTTGTACAATTATTTTTATTGGTTGCTCTTGGTGTCTGCATTTTTTTTCATGTTGGAAGTAATCTCACCCTGGAGAAAAGATCAGCGAAAATTCCGAAAAGATTTCTGGTTGGACTTCTTCTACATGTTCTTTAATTTTTTCATTTTTTCCCTAATCATATTCAACGCAGCCTCAGATGTAGTTGTCCGTTTCTTCAATGAGTCGCTAGCAGCAATTGGAATTACAAATCTTGTTGCCTTTGAGGTTATGAGTTGGCCTGTATGGGGACATTTGTTGCTCGGATTTTTTGTACGTGATTTCGTTCAATGGTGGATTCACCGATTGCTGCACAGAGTCTCGTTTCTTTGGGAATTTCACAAGGTGCATCACTCCGTGAAGGAGATGGGGTTTGCTGCTCATCTGAGGTACCACTGGATGGAAAATGTTGTTTACAGAAGTCTGGAGTATCTCCCGCTCGCCTTAATAGGAATAGGGCTTAGAGATTTCTTCATCATTCACATTTTCACACTTGCAGTTGGCCACTTCAATCACTCAAATTTTAAACTCAACCTCGGGCCCTTAAAATACATTTTCAATAATCCGCAAATGCACATTTGGCATCATGCGAAAGGCTTGCCGGAAAGCAGACGATTTGGCGTCAACTTTGGCCTTACGTTAAGTATTTGGGATTATCTATTCAAAACAGATTACATACCATCCGATGGAAAAGATATTGAGCTTGGATTTCCAGAAGATGAAAACTTTCCCACTGACTTTGTGGAGCAGGAGATGTATGGTGTTTTTGGTAGAAAGAAGTAGGCCAACTGTGAACCCTTAGACTTTTGTTAGCGATGAGTCGAATCTTATCTAAGTAAATACATCTCTAAAATCCAATCCCGCTACTTTTCTTTTTCCTCAATTCATCTATCGAGAAACGATCCCAATAATCAGGAAGTAGCAGCAATGCGATTAAGAGAATAGCTCTGTACATGACATGAGACAAATCCCAGATTGGCTCAATAAGTCCATGCCCGAATGAAACGATAACAAGAACGGAAGCGAAAGCGTAAAGTGTGTAGTTGCGGAAGAGGCCTAGGATTAGGAGAATACCGCCTAAGAGTTCGACATACGAAGTGTAGTACGCAGTGATCTTCAATAGAAAAGCTGGGAGTAGTTCACTGTACGCACTGTAGAAGAAGTTCTGATAGACATTTTCAACACCAAACGTGAAGATCTTGCCGATGCCTTGCATTAGAAATATGAAGCCTAAGAGTAGTCTAATGGTTAGTACGGCTATTTGCTGATTCAGATTCATATTGCTTGTTTATGGTGAAAAAGAAAGCTAGGCAATTACATGCCTAGCCTTCATTATTCTCGTTTTTACCAACTACCAATTACTTACTTTATGTCCTCATAGTCCTTAAAAGGAGAGGTATCTAAGTTCTCAACAGCATCTCTGTATTTTGGCCACTCCTCTCTGAAATAATCATTAACAGTTCCAAGTGCCTTTGCAAGCTCATCTTCAAACTTCTTAATCAACTTGTTTTCTGTGTCGCCAGGAGCATGAAGCGCATTTCCAACATATCTTGAAGCTCCAAAATAGTAATTATTGATGCTTGTATTTTGTCGTCGAGTGATACCCTGTCGATCGTCTTCTTCTCCCACAAAAATATCCAGCATGTTATTCAGCGTGTCGATTGCGTCTTTGCTCAGTTTGATCTGATCTTCAAATCCTTCTTTGTCTTTGTCACTCAGGCTTTTTTTGAAACCCTCCGCAATCTTGATACTTTCTTTCAATCGTTCGACTGCTTGATACCCTAGTTCAGCTTTTGACTGCAGTGATTTGAGTGCATTGTACCGACCTTGGATAGCTGAGCTCGACATAGCAATTCGAGGATCGTATTTTACTTCAATATCTGTGGAGTCCATCTGATCACCAAAAGTGAACCGCAGTTTGTAAGTGCCAGGAAGTACAGTGGTACCACGAGGTTCATTGTTGCCTCTTCTTTCACCACGATTCATTCTGTTCACACCCTTTTCTCCCATCGCCCAGCTCGTTCTGTGCATACCGTTTTCCTTAGGAGCCTTCCATTTGATCCTACGAATAACATCAGCGCCTTTCAATACTTCCATGGTGATGGAATCGTACTTCACCTTATCTTCACCTTTCTCTTTGTCCATTACTGGCTCCGCTGCTGCTCCCTTCTTTTTCTTTTTACCCTTTGCTGGTGCTGCTTTTTCTTCTTTTTTCATTTCCGGTCTGTTGATCGAGTAAGTGATCATAGCACCACGGGCTCTGTTCTCCGCATTGTAAAGAGCATCGCCACCAAATCTTGAACCTTTTGGTTGTTGGGTTGACGAAACATAGCCAGTAGGAGGGCTGTACACTTTCAATTTCTTGCTAAGCGTGGAGTTTCCATTTTTAGCTAGTTCTCGCAGCGGACGAATATCATCCAAAACCCAAATAGCTCGACCGAAAGTCCCGATGACTAAGTCATGCTCTCTTGGGTGGATAACCAAGTCGTAGGCATTTGTTGTAGGGAACTCTTTGCCCCATTTTGTCCAGTTTGCTCCTGCATCAATACTGGCATACAATCCGTCATCTGTTCCAAGGAACAGAAGTCTAGATTCTTCCGGATCTTCAACAATAGAAAGCGCATAGCCGATGACATCATTTGCATCCACAATTCGCTCCCAGGTTTGCCCATAATCTCGGGTTCTGTAGGCATACGGAGTATAGTTGAACCTTCTGTAGTCATTTGCTACTAACAGTGCTTCGCCTGCATTTTTATTAGATGCCTTGATCTGAGCAATCCAGGTTCCCTTCGGCATGCCAGTAATGTTACCGGCAACATTTGTCCAACTCTCGCCTCCATTTCTACTTATTTGAACATTGCCATCGTCAGTTCCCGCCCAAAGCAAGCCTTCCGTAACGCTCGATGGCTCGATAACGATAATCGTTGTGTAATTCTCTGCACCCGTCGCATCCATTGTCAAACCACCACTTTCACCTTGTTTTTGCTTCTCTGGATCATTTGTGCTGAGGTCAGGGGAGATGATACTCCAATTCTGGCCACCATCTGTACTCTTGTGCACAAACTGAGAGCCAAAGTAGACGGTCTTGGAATTGAATGGATCTCTCGCCATCGCCGCGTTCCAGTTGAATCTTAACTCTACTTCTCCATCTGGGTACGTGGGTCTTACCGTTTCGTTGTAGCCCGTTTCTCGATCGTAGATGCTTGCGAAACCTTGCTGAGAAGTTGAAATTCCAAATCGTGAATTGTCTGGATCTGGAAGGACGTCAAAGCCGTCTCCAAAGGAAATTTCTTGCCAGTAGTGATTTCGTATCCCTTGTGCTTTCCAGACGTACGCTGGCCCAGCCCATGAGCCATTGTCCTGCATACCTCCATACACATTGTAGGGCAGGTCATTGTCAACCGCAATATGGTAGAATTGACCAACTGGAAGATTTTCAACAAACCTCCAGTTTTCGCCTCTGTCTCTGGTGATGTTTAATCCCCCGTCGTTTCCATCCATCATGAAATTCGGATCGTCTGGATGAATGTACCAGGCATGGTGATCGGGGTGAACACCATTGTCCACTCCGTACGCGCCCATCAGTTGGTTAAAGGACTTCCCACCATCTTCACTCACATTTATGAAAGTGAAAACACTGTAAATTCTGTTTTCATTAGTTGGATCAACATAGATCTCAAAATAGTAAAAGGGACGATTTCCAATTCCTGGCTTGTCGCTCACTTTTTCCCACTTAAAGCCCCCGTCTGTTGATTTGTACAATGCGTTCTTTTTAGCCTCAACTAGCGCATACACCACATTTGGCCTGGACGGTGCGATCGCAAGCCCAATTCGACCTAGATCACCTTTTGGAAGTCCATCTTCATCGGTTCTTTCTTCCCAGGTATCGCCACCATCAAAGGTGACATAAATGCCTGAACCAGGTCCGCCTGATTTGAAGAACCACGGATCTCTTTTGTGTTCCCACATCGCGACAATCAACTTATTTGGATTGCTCGGATCCATGACCATTTCCGCAACACCTGTTCTAATGTTGTTAAAAAGTATTTGCTTCCAGGTCTTACCACCATCTGTGGTTTTGTAAACGCCTCTTTCCTGATGCTCACCCCATGGAGAACCAATAGCTCCTACGTAGACTGTATTTGGGTCCGTTGGATGAACAATGATTCTGTGGATGTGACGGGTTTTTTCCAATCCCATTTTTTTCCAGGTTTTACCTCCATCCAAGGTCTTGTATACTCCATCACCGCCATTCAATGAATTTCGCGGATTACCTTCTCCTGTTCCAACCCAAACAACTGATGGGTTTGATTGCTGGATCTCGACAGCACCTATAGAGGCAGTACTTTGATCAGTGAAGATTGGCTCCCAATTGATTCCACCACTTGTTGATTTCCACACTCCACCTGAAGCAGAGCCAACGTACATTACGTCTGGATCATTGGTAACTACATCGATGGCAGTAACTCGACCGGACATTCCGGCTGGACCAATTCCACGCGGTTTAATATTTTTTAAAGCATCCATGTCCAGTTTCTGAGCGAATGTCAGCGTGGAAACAGACAGCAAAAGAGTCAGTAATTTGTACTTCATGCGTTTAGGTTTGAGTTGATATGTAGTGTAAATTAGAAAGGATAAATGAGAGGTTTCATCATTAAATTGATGAATGGCGAAAAACCGTGACGTGAATTTGCCGTAATTATTTAGGATGCGCTACTTGACCATAACCTTCTTTCTATGCATCAGCCTTTTTGCTTCTGCGCAAAATGAAGCTTTTGAGGAGACTGGCTATGTGCTAAAAAGCATCTATTTCCTTGGGGGAAGTTATTTCGTTGATGATGCGCAAATTTCTGAGCTAAATCATCTTATTGACTCAATACCAAACATGCGAGACTTCACGGTTACGATACATAGCCATACCGATAATATCGGTGGAGCTGCATACAATGAATGGCTGTCTCAAATGAGAAGTGAAGCTGTGATTCAGGAATTACTTCTCTCGGAATTTTCAATGAACCAAATCGAGATTAAGGACTTTGGCCAGTTCAATCCAGTATTTGATAATAGCACGTGGGAAGGTCGATTCAAGAATAGACGCGTCGATATCATTTTCTGGCCGATTGTGTTTTAGTTTTCAAGCCACAAAGTAGTCAGTAGAAAGTATAAAGTACAGTCGATCTGGATGCTGTTCTTACACTTTTTCCAAGCTGCGATTCAACGAATTAAGTCTTCTACCATTTACCAGCAACTATTCGCTGAGAACTAATTTTCAGTTCCTAGGTGGGCTAATCATGATGTGTGCTCTGTGTGTTCCTGGGTCCATAATCCAGGGGCTGCCAGGAGCAGTTGGGCTAAGCGGCATACCTGTTGTTTCTTCTGTGGCATATGGAATATAGATGACGTACCTCGTATATAAGTTTTCCACTTCTTTGGTTTCCTCATTAACATCGCCTCGAGCTACATACAGAATGGCCTTATCTGGCATTTCAAGACTTCCGCCTTTTACATCCTTTTCTCGTTGATCAAATACCTCCTTAGCATTGAGTCCTTGTTTTTTTAGTTCCCTGCCGCGCGTCATAAACGGCTCAAGGTTTTTGTGATAAGCTGCAACGCTAAACCCGTCCTTGTTAGGATCATCAGCAAGGCAAACAAATTCGTTCAGTCCTTCTCTTATACTTACTATCTCACCATTTTTATCAAATCCCAAAACTGCGGCTGAATCCCGTTGATGTTCGGGCGCAGCTAGTACACCAGTTTTAAGTTGAAATTCCTTGTTTGGAATCTCCTGACCAGTGCAACTCAGTAGAAAAGTAAATAGGAGAGAGAGAAGTGTGAAATTCTTCATGGTTCAAGGTTTTGATTTTACTTAAAAATAACCCGTTTCTACGTAAATAAGTTATTTTGCATTGTATGAGTCAGCAATCAGAGATGGAACGTTCGTTAAGTAACATCAAGGCTATAATGTCGATATTTTTGGGCATTACTGTTTTGTACCTGATGCGTGAGTTATCGGATCTCTTGATTCCGCTCTTTTTCGCTCTTTTTTTTGCAGTACTGTTTCAACCGATCGTGAGTCTCTTTCAGCGATTTTTGTCAACGAATGTCAGTATCGCGCTCACAACGCTATCGGCAATGATCGTGTTCTTCTTCATTGGCTTTGGTTTGTATAATGTGGTTCAGGCTTTGGTTGATAATAGTGACGCAATCTTAGATAGCATATCCACTGACCTACGGCCATTTATCAATTCTTATTTGTCGTACCTTGGATTTACTCTAAAGGAAGGCGAACTGCGAGGTGCGGTGGCGGACCTTCTTCAATCAGGATCATTCTGGTCTGCTTCGGGTTCTTTTGTTAATGCCATCAGTGGTGCTTCAGCTTCGCTCCTGATAACAATCTTGTATTTTGCTGGTCTACTGGGAGCAATTACTCAGTACGATAATACCATTAGTTACATTGTTTCTGGAACTGCTAAGGAAGAGGAGGAAACACTAAAAACATTCAACAGAATTAAGGATTCTGTGAGTTCTTATATTAAAGTAAAAACCTTAGTAAGCTTTATTACAGGTGTTGCTGTAGGATTGATCTGTATGTTTTTTGGAATAGACTATGCGCTGTTATGGGGATTTCTTGCATTTGCATTAAACTATATCCCCTACATAGGATCCATCATTGCAATCATCCCACCGATTGTGCTGGGCATCATCGATTCCAGTAGTGTATCTCAGGTACTGGTATTGTTTGCTTGTCTGGAAGGGGCGCAACTCATCATGGGTAATGTGGTTGAGCCAAAGTTGATGGGAAATACCTTTTCGTTGAATACTGTTTCGGTTCTATTCGGTTTCGTTTTTTGGGCTTGGATGTGGGGAACTGCAGGGATGTTGTTGGCGGTTCCTTTGACTTTTCTATTTAAGGTGATTATCGAGCATGTCTCAGATGCAAAAGTGATGGTCCGGCTCATGGAACGAAAATCACTAGGGAATACCTAATTCACTCGAATGAGATAGTAGTTCTTTTTACCTTTTTGAGCTAGCAAGTACTTGTCTTGAAGTAGGTCGAAAGCGGGACCCTGGTCTGAAGAATCCAATTTTACTTTGTTAATACTTACACCACCACCTTTGATCATGCGACGGGCTTCTCCTTTAGATTGAAATATGATTCCGTTGGTGGCATCACTGAGAAGGTCAGTTACATTTTCGCAAGACCCTAGCTGATCCTTTGTGATTTCTGCCTGAGGCACTCCCTCAAAGACTTGTAGCAAAGTTTTTTCATCGATGGAAGCAAGGTCTTCTGTAGTAGATTTTCCAAAGAGGATAGAAGAAGCTTTTACTGCCGTGGCTAAATCAGCTTTAGAATGGACACGTTCCGTTATCTCCTCAGCTAAGGCCCTCTGGAGCAGTCGTTGGTGAGGAGCCTCTTTGTGTTCACCTATCAGAGCCTCTATCTCCTCTTTTTCTTTCAAACTGAAAATCTTGATGAACTTCTCCACGTCTTCATCGGTGGAATTCAACCAATACTGATAGAATTTGTAGGGGGAGGTTCTGTCAGCATCAAGCCAAATATTACCACCCTCGGATTTACCAAATTTGGAGCCATCTGCTTTAGTAATAAGCGGGGTGGTCATAGCAAAAGCTTCACCTGAGTCTTTCCTTCTAATCAACTCAGTGCCTGTGACGATGTTCCCCCATTGATCTGAGCCACCCAACTGGAGTTTTACGTTCTTATTTTTCCATAAATAATAAAAATCATACCCTTGAACGAGTTGGTAGGAAAACTCAGTAAATGAAAGCCCTGAATCCAGCCTTGATTTCACTGAGTCTTTGGACATCATGTAGTTGACTGTGATGTGTTTGCCAACATCACGAATGAAATCAAGGAAACCAATTGATTTAAACCAATCAAAATTATTGACCATCTCAGCGGAGTTCTCACCAGAAAAATCAAGGAATTTTTCAAGCTGCTTTTTGACTGAGTCCAGGTTGTGGTTTAGGGTTTTCTCATCGAGTAGGTTTCGCTCTTGGGATTTGCCGGATGGATCGCCGACCATTCCTGTAGCACCGCCAACGAGGGCCAATGGCTTGTGTCCACACTTTTGAAAATGGACCAGGGTCATGATTTGCACCATATTGCCAATATGCAATGAGTCTGCCGTAGGATCAAACCCGATATAGGCAGCGGTCATTCCTTTGTTTAGCTCATCTTGAGTGCCTGGCATGATGTCGTGGACCATCCCTCGCCATTTCAATTCTTCAACAAAATCTTTCATTACATTCGATTGGTCGTCCTGCAAAAATAGAAGTATGATTCAATAAAGATCGTGAACCTGACAATCTTATTTCTTTATTCCTTAAATTGGTATCAGACCTTGATCTTATTGAATGATCCGACGTAGAATTGCCCTTACCTAAATCACTGATGTACACGCCAATATCCGAGTTCGATAAGTCACTTCTTAATGCCACTGAAGCTTACATTCATCACGCCTCGCAATTTCTTGCGATGGTTGGGAAAAATTACCTTGAAGATCAGTCCGATGATAGCAATGCCAATTTAAACTTCAATCCAAGCTCATCAAGAATAGAATGTAGAGCGATAGGAGATTTTCAGGTGAACCTCAATGTCCCTGATTGGCAACTTGAAATTAAGAAGGGTGAAAAAGTGCAAAATTCCTTTTCACTAACGGGTCAGCTGAAGAGCGAAATTTTCGAATGGCTAAGGCGGGAAATCGAGGAGGCTGGCTTGGACGCTCAAAACCTGAAGTATATTGATCACTATGAAGTAGCAGAGCATGAGGTTGATATGGGGCAGCCTTTTCAAGAACTCAACATTGACCTGGTGAGTAGCTGGCTTGCGATGCGAGCAAATGCAAATGTCATTCTTTCTGATCTAAACCAAATCGCTGGGATACATTCCGAAGTACGAATCTGGCCACATCATTTCGATACGGGCACATACTATGAGTTGGCTGAAAAGAAAGCAATTGGTGCTGGGTGGGCGATTGCAGATACACTTTGCGATAATCCTTACTTGTACATCTATGGGTGGGATGGAAACAAGGAACTCGATTATTCGGCTATTCCAGATTTAGTGATTGGAAAATGGATCGTGACGGAAGGATGGCAAGGCGCGGTGATCGAGTCTGTAGAATTGAGCACCTCCACCAATCAATACAATGCCATCAACTCTTTCATGAATACCGTCTTCAACTTTCTTAAGGCTCAGTTAACCTAACCCAATTCTACAAAAATGAGATTTGTTTTTTACAAGCTGTTATTTGTTATCATTCTGATTGAAGGGCTGTTTGCATTCTTTTGGCCAGCAGGGTTATGGTCATTAATTCTGATTCTTCCAATTGCATTGATTGGGCTCAACGATATCTTAAATAAGAAGCAGGCGATAAGGAGAAATTTCCCCATTTTGGGAAACCTGAGGTACATCTTTGAGAAAATCCGCCCTGAGATCATGCAGTATTTCGTGGAGACGGATACGGAAGGCCGACCGATCAACAGAATCTACCGGTCCATGGTTTATCGCCGGGCGAAAAAAGTAAACGATACGACACCATTTGGTACACAGGAGAACGTGTATAAGGCAGGGTACGAGTGGATGAGTCACTCCATGAATGCCATCAATCACACCGATCTTGATCACAATCAAAGAATCAAGGTAGGAGGCAAAGACTGTAGTCAACCGTACGAATCGGCTTTAATGAATGTATCTGCAATGAGCTATGGCTCATTGAGTAAGAATGCGATTTTGGCACTGAACAGAGGGGCTAGAGAAGGGGGCTTTTATCACAACACTGGCGAAGGCGGTATCAGTCCATTCCATTTGGAAAACGGTGGTGATCTGGTTTGGCAGGTTGGAACTGGATACTTTGGCTGCAGAGATGCTTATGGACGCTTCAGCCCCGAAAATTTTGCAGAACGAGCGGCACTTCCCAATGTCAAAATGATAGAGATCAAGTTATCTCAAGGTGCTAAACCTGGTCATGGTGGCATATTACCAGCCTCGAAGAATACCCCTGAAATAGCGGCAATACGAGGAGTAAAACCAAATACCATGGTGTTCTCACCACCAGTTCATTCAGCATTTGAAGATGTAAAAGGACTCTTAAATTTCGTGGAGCAGTTGCGTGACCTATCAAAAGGAAAACCAGTTGGCTTTAAGCTATGCGTTGGTGTGAAGTCTGAATTTACTGATTTATGTGATGCTATGTTGGAAACAGGTATTGCGCCCGATTTCATTACTGTCGACGGAGGTGAAGGTGGAACGGGAGCCGCACCTTTAGAATTTTCCAACTCTCTTGGTATGCCGCTTCGAGATGCACTTGCGTTTGTACATGATACACTACGAGGTTATGATCTTAGAAATGAAATCAAACTGATTGCCTCAGGTCGCATATTTTCTTCTTTTCACATTGTAAGGGCCATTGCCCTCGGTGCAGATATTGTTAATTCAGCTAGAGGAATGATGCTAGCACTTGGGTGCATTCAAGCACTTCAATGCAATTCAAATACATGCCCAACCGGAGTTGCTACGCAAGATAAGATGTTAATGGGTGGACTGAATGCCGCAGATAAATCTGTTCGTGTGGCCAATTTTCAAGAAGAAACGGTAAAGGCCTTTTATGAAATGCTAGGAGCGGCGGGCATGCGATCTCCTTCCGAAATTAGGCGTGACCACATCAACCGAAGGGTGAGCATGACTGATGTTCAAACGTACGAAGACTTGTATCCTACAGTGAAGGTAGGAGCGAAGCGTAAAGCTATGACGGCATGATAGAGATCATCGTGGACATTGTTTTACTCCTGATGGGCATCTACCTGATGTTAGGATTATTGTTCTCAATCTATTTCCTGGCAAAAGGAGCGGCAAAATTTGATGAAGACACTAAAGGTTCTCCATGGCATTTTAAGTTGATCATTTTTCCAGGAATCGTCTTGCTATGGTCAATCTTACTTTTTAAAACGATCAGAAAATGAATAGAGGTTTGCGAGCACGACATATCAAAATGTGGTTGATTGTGGGATTGATCATATTGCCACTGGTCATTTATGCATTCTTAAGTATTCCAGCATAGCGATGTCCGCAGGCTACACCTCCATATTGTGGAATTCCGAAAAGAAAAAATACGACCGTGGTATTTTGATTTTCGTGGTTGTCTATCTGGTTTCTTTCTACGGATTACATGCGATACTTCACCCAGAAGCAACATTTGAAACGCTGTTGATCAGGGCCTTTGGCATTTTAGCATTCTTCCTTTTGCATGTTATCCTTGTGATAGGCCCTATTTCTAGATTGAATGCTGCTTTTCTTCCTCTGCTATACAACAG
>JBDWQX010000111.1:0-8292 GCA_039986395.1 Cyclobacteriaceae bacterium | reverse complement strand
GTTCATCAAATTCAATCACTCCATCAAATTTAGATTTGATGTTTGCTTCAACTGCAATGTTGGAAGCTGTACCCCCTACGTGGAATGTTCTCAAAGTAAGCTGTGTACCAGGTTCACCAATAGATTGGGCGGCAATTACTCCTACTGCCTCTCCAATATGAGACATTCTACCAGTAGAAAGGTTTCTACCATAGCATTTCGCACAGACTCCCTGACGTGTCTCACAAGTAAGTACAGATCTAATTTCTACTTCCTCAATGCTTGTTGCATCAATTCTTGCAGCGATCTCTTCAGTGATCTCGCCTCCTGACTCAAGAATAAGCTCATCATTTATCGGATCATAAATGTCATGAACTGAAGCTCGCCCCAGTATTCTCTCAGAGAGCGATTCAACTATGTCTTCGTTATCCTTAAGAGCGGATACTGACAACCCTCTTAAGGTTTCGCAATCATCCTCATTGATTACCACATCTTGAGCAACGTCAACAAGTCTCCTTGTTAGGTAACCTGCATCAGCAGTTTTCAACGCTGTATCTGCAAGGCCTTTTCTCGCACCGTGTGTAGAGATGAAGTACTCAATTACATCCAGACCTTCTTTAAAGTTTGAAAGAATCGGGTTTTCAATAATCTCACCTACTGATCCTTGAAGGTTTTTCTGTGGCTTGGCCATCAACCCTCTCATTCCTCCTAGCTGACGAATTTGCTCTCTCGATCCTCTTGCGCCTGAGTGCATCATCATATAAATCGAGTTAAACCCTTGATCATCCTCTTCCAGCTGCTGCATCAATGTTGATGTCAACTGAGAGTTTGTTCGCGTCCAAATATCAATAACCTGATTGTATCTTTCGTTATCAGTTATTAGTCCCATCAGGTAGTTGTTCCAAACAGCATCAACTTCTTTCTTCGCAGCAGCTACTAGTGTCTCTTTTTCATCAGGAACCTGAATGTTATCCAGCCCCATTGAAAGTCCACCCTGATAAGCCATCTTGAAACCAAGTGATTTTATATCATCCAAGAAATGTGCAGTTCTTGACATTCCACTGATTTTGAACACATTGGAAATAATCTTTTGAAGTTTCTTCTTCGTCAAAAGTTCATCTACATAACCAACTTCTTCAGGAACGGACTCATTAAATAGCACTCGACCTGCAACCGTCTCAATAACTTTGCTTTCCAATTCACCTGCTTCATTTCGAACCTTGGTTCTTACTTTGATGTACGCATGTTGGGAAATGACACCTTCGTTAAGAGCGATTATCACTTCTTCGGAGCTATAGAAAATTTTACCTTCCCCGGCTACTTTCTCCTTATCCGTACTTCTTCTACCTTTTGTTATGTAGTAAAGACCCAGAACCATGTCTTGTGAAGGCACCGCGATAGGTGCTCCGTTCGCAGGGTTCAGAATATTGTGAGAGGACAGCATTAGAAGCGAGGCTTCCAAAATTGCTTCATGTCCAAGTGGAACATGAACAGCCATTTGGTCACCATCAAAATCCGCATTAAATGCTGTACAAGCAAGCGGGTGTAATTGAATGGCTTTTCCTTCAATTAGTTTCGGCTGGAAGGCTTGGATACCTAGTCTGTGAAGTGTAGGTGCCCTGTTCAATAATACAGGGTGTCCTTTCAGTACATTCTCCAAGATATCCCAAACAACTGGATCTTTTCTATCAACAATCTTCTTCGCTGATTTTACCGTCTTAACGATTCCTCTTTCAATCAGTTTTCTAATAACAAAAGGCTTGAAAAGCTCGGCAGCCATGTTCTTAGGTAGACCACACTCATGCATTTTGAGTTCAGGACCAACAACAATCACCGATCGACCAGAATAGTCAACCCTTTTTCCAAGTAGGTTTTGACGGAATCGACCTTGCTTACCTTTAAGCATGTCACTTAAAGATTTCAATGCTCGGTTTCCATCTGATCTTACTGCATTTACTTTTCTAGAGTTATCGAATAGTGAATCAACAGCTTCTTGAAGCATTCTTTTCTCGTTCCTAAGAATTACTTCTGGTGCCTTGATATCCATCAATCTTTTCAGTCGATTGTTTCGGATAATCACTCTTCTGTACAAATCATTTAAGTCGGAAGTCGCGAATCGGCCTCCATCCAATGGCACCAATGGTCTTAGTTCTGGTGGTATAACCGGCACCATTTTAATTACCATCCATTGAGGTTTGTTCTCAATTCTTGTCTTCGCATCTCTGAATGCCTCAACAACTTTCAATCTTTTTAACGCCTCTGCTTTTCTCTGCTGAGAAGTATCAGTGGCAGCCTGGTGTCTTAGCTCATAAGAAAGCTCATCTAGTTGGGTTCTTGCCAACAACATTTCCAACGCGTCTGCACCCATTTTGGCAATAAACTTGTTCGGATCATCGTCATCAAGCAGTTGATTTTCTCTTGGAAGTTTATCCAGAATATCCAGATACTCTTCTTCGGTTAGAAAATCAAGTTTTGCAATTGCGTCTTCTTCTTTTACTCCTGGCTGGATTACAATGTATCGCTCGTAATAAATGATTTGATCCAATTTCTTGGTTGGAACTCCAAGCAGGTAACCAATCTTATTGGGAAGCGATTTGAAATACCAGATATGTGCAACAGGAACAACCAATTCGATATGCCCCATTCGCTCTCTTCGAACCTTCTTCTCTGTTACCTCAACTCCACATCTATCACAAATGATGCCTTTGTACCGAATCCTCTTATATTTTCCACAGTGACATTCCCAATCTTTTACAGGACCGAAAATCCTTTCACAGAATAGTCCACCCATTTCAGGCTTGTACGTTCTGTAGTTGATTGTTTCGGGCTGTGTTACCTCGCCATGGGAACTCTCCAGGATCGATTCTGGAGATGCAAGACTAATGGTAACCTTAGTGAAGTCGTTGTGAATTTTTTTACTTTTTCTGAAAGCCATATTTTATATCAATAGGTCCCGACAGCTATCGGGGTGATTTTCAATAATTATTTAGTTCAATGTGATCTCAAGAGCTAAGCCTCTTAGTTCGTGAATCAATACGTTGAATGATTCAGGAATATTTGGCTTGTTCATGTTTTCACCCTTAACAATCGCTTCATAAGCTTTTGCTCGACCGATAACATCATCAGATTTGATAGTCAAAATCTCCTGCAGAACATTGGCAGCACCGAATGCCTCCAACGCCCACACTTCCATCTCTCCAAATCTCTGCCCTCCAAACTGAGCCTTACCACCAAGTGGTTGCTGAGTAATAAGCGAGTAAGGGCCAATGCTCCTTGCATGCATCTTATCATCAACCAAGTGTCCTAGTTTCAAAACGTAAATCACACCAACGGTAACTGGCTGATCAAATCGCTCTCCCGATAGTCCGTCATATAGATACGTTCTACCAAAATCAGGCAACCCAGCTTCTTTAAGCTCTTTTTGCACTTCTTCTTCTGAAGCTCCATCGAAAATAGGTGTTGAGTACTTTCTACCAAGTTTCAACCCTGCCCAACCAAGAACTGTCTCATAGATCTGACCAATATTCATCCTTGATGGCACACCAAGTGGATTTAACACAATATCAACCGGGACACCGTCTTCACTGAAAGGCATGTCTTCCTCGCGAACGATTCTTGCCACAACCCCTTTGTTACCATGACGGCCAGCCATTTTATCACCCACTTTCAACTTTCGTTTCTTAGCGATGTAAACTTTTGCTAACTGTACGATTCCAGCAGGTAGTTCGTCTCCAACTTCAAGCGTGAAGCGCTCTCTCTTAAATTCACCTGCTATTTCCATCCGATGCTTATAATAATTCTTGATAAGATCGAATGTCATCTGATCAGTTTTCTTATCAGCAGTCCAATCTTCGATGATCATATCTGAGATTAGATTTGCCTCTTCAGGCACATTGTAGTTACTCTCGTCTCTATACTTGTTCTTAGCAGGAAACAAGTTAGCTTCAATGTTTTTCTTACTAAACTTGGTTCCTTTGCTCATCACTTCCTCGCCGAACTTGTGCTTAATCCCTTGACAAGTTTTTCCTTCTAAAAGAGTAGTGATTTTCTCAATCATGATTTCTCTCGCTCCAGAAAGTTGCTGGCTATATCTATTCTTGAGAAGCTCTACTTCTTTCTTAGTCCTAGCCCTAACATCTTTATCCTTCTTAGGTCGAGAAAATAACTTCGTATCAATGACCACACCCTTCAAAGAAGGAGAAGCTTTCAGAGAAGCGTCCTTTACATCCCCAGCCTTGTCTCCAAAAATCGCTCTCAGAAGTTTTTCTTCAGGAGTTGGATCAGATTCTCCTTTAGGAGTGATTTTTCCAATAAGAATATCTCCCTCTTTAACCTCTGCACCTATTCTGATTATTCCATTTTCGTCAAGGTTCTTGACTGCCTCTTCACTAACGTTTGGAATTTCGCTGGTTAGTTCTTCTTCTCCTCTTTTCGTATCTCTAACCTCAAGCTCGAATTCATCGATATGAATTGAAGTGAAAATATCTTCTCTAACAACTCGTTCAGAGATCACAATCGCATCCTCAAAGTTGTATCCCTGCCATGGCATAAATGCAACCTTCATATTGATTCCAAGCGCTAGCTCTCCTTGCTCTGTTGCAAAACCATCACATAGTGCTTGTCCAGCCTTTACCTTTTCTCCCTTTTTGACAATAGGTCTGAGGTTGATACATGTGTCCTGATTTGTCCTTCTAAACTTCACAAGATCATACGTCTGCGTAGCATTGCTGAAGGAGATCATTTCATCATCTTTGCTCAAGGTGTACTTGATCGTAATTCTATTGGCGTCAACGTACTCTACTTCACCATCCTTTTCTGCTCGAATCAATGCACGAGAATCCAACGCAACACGCTCTTCCAATCCAGTGCCAACAATTGGTGCCTGAGGTCGCATCAATGGAACAGCCTGACGCTGCATGTTTGACCCCATCAGGGCTCTGTTTGCATCATCATGCTCCAAGAAAGGAATCATCGATGCTGCAACCGACACGATTTGGTTTGGAGCAACATCCATGTATGAAAGTTCATTTCCTTTACATAGCGGGAAATCTCCTTCAAAACGAGCCTTAATTATTTCGTTTACAAAAACTCCATTTTCTTTAAGTGGAGCATTCGCTTGTGCAATATTGTGCGTGTCTTCGTCCTCTGCTGTCAGGTATCTAACGTTGCCTGACATATCAACTTTCCCACTTTTCTTATCAACTTCCCTGTATGGAGTTTCGATAAATCCCATCTGGTTCACTTTTGCATGAACACAAAGGGATGAAATAAGACCAATATTTGGACCTTCTGGTGTTTCGATTGTACACAGACGACCGTAGTGTGTGTAGTGAACATCCCGAACCTCAAATCCAGCACGCTCTCTGGAAAGACCGCCTGGCCCTAGGGCTGACATTCTCCTTTTGTGCGTAACTTCTGCCAAAGGATTGGTTTGGTCCATGAATTGGGAAAGCTGATTTGTTCCGAAGAACGAGTTGATCACTGAAGAAAGTGTTCGTGCATTGATCAAATCAACTGGCTTGAAATCTTCATTGTCGCGAACATTCATTCGCTCTCGAATAGTTCTGGCCATTCTCGCCAAGCCAACTCCAAACTGTGAGTACAATTGTTCTCCGACTGTTCTTACCCGCCTGTTACTTAAGTGGTCAATATCATCTACAACAGCTTTACTGTTGATAAGGCCAATCAGGTATTTTACGATTAGAATGATATCTTCTGTGGTAAGTACTTTTCTTTCCCAGTCGGTATCAATTCCTAATTTCTTGTTGATTCTGTACCGTCCTACTTCGCCAAGGTCGTATCTCTTATCTGAAAAGAATAGACTTGTGATAATATCACGAGCTGTCTGCTCATCAGGAGCCTCTGTATTTCTCAGTTGGCGATAAATCTGCTCAACTGCTTCTTTTTCTGAGTTTGAATTATCTTTTTGAAGCGTGTTATAGACAATAGAATATTCTGCAATATTGACGTCTTTTCTATGGACAATAATCGACTTAGTTCCCGAATCGATTATTGTTTGAATATCTTCATCTGCAAGGACGTGATCTCTTTCAAGAACAACCTCATTCCTGTCAATAGAAACAACTTCACCTGTATCTTCATCCACAAAATCCTCAGTCCAGGTTCTTAGAACCCTTGCAGCAAGTCTTCTGTCAATCACCTTTTTAAGGTCTTTCTGTGTTGCTTCAATTTCCTCAGAAAGTCCAAAGAGATCTAGGATTTCCTTATCAGAACCGTATCCAATGGATCTCAGAAGCGTTGTTATTGGGAATTTTTTCTTTCTGTCAATGTACGCGTACATGACATTGTTTACATCCGTTGCAAACTCTATCCATGAACCCTTGAATGGAATAATTCGAGCACTGTACAGATGAGTTCCATTCGTGTGCTTGCTTTGCGCAAAGAACACTCCAGGAGATCTGTGAAGTTGCGATACAATTACCCTTTCCGCACCATTAATTACAAATGACCCTTTCTCAGTCATGTAAGGAATGTTGCCTAAGAATACTTCTTGTTCGATTGTCTCAAATTCCTCGTTCTCTTCATCGTTACAAAGCAACCTAAGTTTTGCCTTGAGAGGAACCGAATAAGTAAGTCCTCTATCGATGCATTCTTGGATGCTGTACTTTGGAGGATCTACCGTATAGTCGATAAATTCGAGAACGAAATTTTCTCTAGAATCTGTGATCGGGAAATTCTCCATGAACACCTTGTACAATCCCTCCCCTTCTTTTCTTTCGGCAGGTGTGTCAAGTTGGAAAAAGTCAACAAATGATTTTAACTGAACATCCAGAAAGTCTGGGTAGTCAATTACTGATTTGATGGAGGAGAAATTTATTCTCCCTGTATTGTTGTTAGCCAAAGCTTACAGATTTTTAGTTGATAAAATGAACAAGAACTTTTAGTACCTTATACAAACAGCAAAAGACCTGATCCCCGATGAGTCATCGGGACCAGGCCTGAGCCTTTTGTTTCTGTGCTAATTACTTTAATTCTACTTCAGCACCAGCTTCCTCAAGCTGCTTCTTTAGACCTTCTGCTTCGTCCTTAGCAATACCTTCTTTCACTGCTTTTGGTGCTCCGTCAACAAGTTCTTTTGCTTCTTTAAGTCCAAGACCTGTCAATTCTTTCACCAATTTCACGATCGCCAATTTGGCTCCTCCAGGTGCTTTAAGAATTACGTCAAAAGAAGATTTCTCTTCTCCTCCGCCTCCATCAGCATCGCCGCCACCACCAGCAACCATCACTGGTCCTGCAGCTGCAGCAGGCTCAATGCCGTACTCATCCTTAAGGATATTAGCTAATTCGTTTACCTCCTTTACTGAAAGGTTTACTAATTGTTCTGCAAATTCTTTTAAATCCGCCATTTTTATTAAGTGTTAATTCTGTTAAAAAATCTTTATCCCTCTCGCTCTGATAGGGTTTTTACAATTCCCGCAAGCTTGTGCTCACCACTTTGTAACAATGTAAGTACATTCTTAGCAGGTGATTGTAGTAAGGTGATAATCTCGCCAATAAGCTCTTGCTTAGATTTAAGCTTAACAAGTGCATTGAGTTGATCTTCACCAATAAATAAATCCGAGTCTATGGAAGCAGCCTTGGATTTGGGTCTTTCTAGAGGATCTTCTTTTTTGAAGTCCTTAATTACTTTCGCCGGAGCATTTGCATTTTCGTTGACGAACATCAGACCTGAGGTTCCTTTCAGAACATCATCCAAATCTGTATAATCTCCATCAACATTTTCCAATGCCTTTTTGATAAGGGTGTTCTTAACAACCTTATATTCAACTCCTTTGGTGAAACACATTGCTCTAAACTTGTTGATCTCCGCAACCGTAAGGCCTGAAGTATCAGTTATATAGAAATGGTCAGTTCCTTTTAACTTCTCAGTTAAATCACCAATTAATTGTGCTTTGTCTTCTCGCGTCATAACTATTATAAGCTCGCTATGCTACTTTGATCGATCGCTATCCCAGAACTCATCGTACTTGAAATAGTAATTGATTTAAAATATGTTCCTTTTGATGAAGCTGGCTTTAGCTTAGAAATGGTTTGAATCATTTCCGCTGCATTGTCTTTGATTTTCTCTGCATCAAATGACACTTTGCCAATACTGGTGTGGATGATACCAAATTTATCAACCTTGAAATCAATCTTTCCAGCTTTTACTTCTTTTACTGCTTGTCCAATATTCATTGTCACAGTACCTGACTTAGGATTAGGCATCAGACTTCTTGGTCCTAACACTCTTCCTAGTTTCCCGACTTGGGCCATTACTGTTGGCATTGTAATAATTACATCAACATCTGTCCA
>JBDWQX010000110.1:0-30272 GCA_039986395.1 Cyclobacteriaceae bacterium | reverse complement strand
TCGTCAATATTTGCCATTTCTATTTATCCATTGGTTATGGGTTAATATCGTAGAGTATAAATGTTATCCATTTCGCTAAACGTTAACCATGTCGCGAAATCATGCAGCGAAATGCAGGTTTTTGCATGTTCTACACGGCATGTAAATCGGCTAAGTAATTGATTATCAAGATATACGGGATTTAGGTCAAATGATTCGAATCCCTCCGACTCCATAATAAAGCTCCTTGATGATTTTTTAAGGAGCTTTTTTGGTTTAAGAGGCCAACTTTTCACTACCTACTACCGTTCGTGAGACTTCTTTACTGAAGTTGATACTTGTATTGGTTGGGAGATTAATTAATCCGTAAAGTTTTGAACAAATGCTTGATTACGTTTAGGTCTTAATCAAGAACTATGAATAAGTTTTTTATCCTTTTCGGACTCGTTCCTTCCCTAGTCTTTGCACAATCAACCGATCCTTTATTAAGCAAACTAAATTTTGGAGAGTATCCGCCAGGTTATACTTTCATAGAAGCGTACGATCTTTCCAGACCGCCGCTTAGAGAACAGGCAAAAGGAGAAGGTAGGATAGTTCCCATTTACTTCTGGTATCCTGGCTCTGAGCCTACTTCAAGTACAATGACTTTTAGAAGTTATCTTGATGATATCGCTCACTCTTTAGGCGAGAATGTAGAGAGAGAAAGTGTTTCTGGTAAGGCAAGAGAAATTTTTGCTGATTATCATTTTGATATTCCCGATTCAATCATTCAGGCATACACCAATCTAGAAATCAAAACACTGGCATGTAGAGATATACCATTACATGATGGAAAATTCCCAGTCGTAGTCTTTAATCATGGAAACGTAGATCGATGGTGGGTTTGGGGTGAATTTTTAGCGAGTCATGGGATAGCCGTTGTTGGGACTCCAAATGCTGGAACATTTCGCAAGAGACATGAAATGGGTCTTTCTGGGTTAGAGACACAAATTAGAGATGCACAGTTTGCTGTTTCAATTGTTACTAAAAATAAAAACATCGACGGAGAATTTGTCATAGCGGCAGGTAGTAGTTATGGTAGTCTGGCAGCGACAGGTTTTGCCACGAGAGATAAAAGGGTAAAAGGAGTTATTAGCTTGGATGGAATCATAGCGGATGTCAATGAAGGCGAACTAATAACTCAAACACCGTATTTCGATTATCAAAGATTTACGACACCGATACTGCACGTAAATAGTGGTTTTAGCTGGAGCAGTAATTACACGCTTATGGACCGATTGATCTATGCTGACCAGTACCGAATTGATATGCGGACACTACGACACAGTGACTATCACTTTGAAGGAATGGCGGATTTGTATGGGTGCAATTTTAGAGGTGGTGAACTAGTTGATAACTCTGCTGGATTTAAGAGTTTAACAGCATATGCACTTGCTTTTATCAAAGGAATTACTGGAGAGCCAGAGCAACTAAAGCTTTTGTCATCCCGTCTTGAAGAAGCAGAAAAAGCAGTTTTTGTTGAAGGTGGGGCATCGTATTCTGCCAGCGAATTGTTAAGTATGATTCGAGTAAAAGGATTTAATGAAGTCGTTAAAATCTATCAATCTAAAAAAGAAGCACACCCTCAACCTTTCTCACCAGAGACATTTTATGAGGTAGGACTAACACTACATCGTTATCGTATGATTGAAGAAGAGATCATTTGGTTTGAGTTTTACAAAGAGAGTTTTCCTAAATCAGCGGATGCTTACTACCGCCTGGCAAGGCTCAAAGCGCTAACAGGAAATCAAGAACTGGGTAGAAAGATGCTTAATGAAACTAAACAGATGATACCCAATGATCCACATATCAGTGAGGATAGGAAAACATATTTACTTTCCAGAGTTGACTATTTCTTGAACCGATAAGAAACCTTAGCAGGCATGGTTCTTTGATTCATTTAATATCTACCGAAGGACTCTATCCAATATTCGAAATCCATAACTGATTTGAAAAAAACTATCATTTTGAATGAAATTATAGGTGAATCCAAGATTTGAGCGGCCGATAAATAATCCAAATCGTAGACCCGCTCCCAATTTGATGCCTTTTCTGAAATTAAGACCGCTAGTTAGGTACATTCCTGGCCCAAATCCCGCATACGGAATCGCTTTGACATTATCCTTTGGAAAACGACGGATGTAGCTAGCCAATAGAACCGGTATTGTGCCCGAGGTAATTCTGCGAGATTGTGTCCTCGATTGATCATCTCCTAGATAAGCATTGAGACCCAAATGCAATGCTAAATCCGACTCATTGTTCACTGCATATCTTGGTTCGAGAAAGGCGCCTACTCCAACTATTCTTGCAGAAGCTCCTAAATTAATTCCTGTTTCAAAATGCAATTGGGCCAAAAGTGGTAAACACAATAGCTGCGCAAGCCATAGCGTCATGAATTTCTTTTTTCGCATAAAAGTGCCGTTTGATGGAAGAACCCTCCAATTCACAGGTAAGGCCTAAACTGCAATCAAAACCCCCAATCCTCTTTTGGCTAAGATGATTTTCAAGAATCAAGATGATTTGCCTAGAGAATCTGAACATATCATTGAGTTAACTCGATCTTTGAAATTCTACTTCAACGCAACCTAAGGGCTCCAATTCCAGTTTATCACAACCTTAAGTCTCCGCATGATGAATTTGAAAAACCTTACTTACATGCTCTTTCTTTCTTTTCTCGTACCAAACTATCTGCAAGCTCAGGTGGTTCGAGAAAAATGCTTGACATCGAATGACTCGGACGATCGATATGCTACCTATTCCCCTGATGGGTCGCAAATTCTTTTCGAATCCATTAGAAATGGGAACTGGGATATCTACGTGATGGAGGCGGACGGTTCAAACCCAACACCACTGACGACTAATGCCTCAGAAGACCGAAGGCCCAGTTGGCATCCCGATGGCAAAAAGATATTGTTTGAATCTAACAGAAATGGTGAGTTCGAGTTGTTTGAAATTCTGCTGCCAACTGGGAAAATTGAATCCCTGAATGCAGAGATCAAGGGACAAGAACCCTACTTTGCTCGGTACTCGCCAAACGGAAATTTTATTGCATTGTCTCTGAAGAAAGGTGAAGTGGCCGAAGTATGCTACATGAAGACAAACGGGACTGATCTGGTCTACCTGACCAATTTTGGGTTCCGCACTTTTTTTCCACAGTGGTCTTCCGATGCTAAATCAATCCTGTTTCAATCAAGGTTTGAGACTAACAATGAGGATGATGAGATCTATATGATGCAATTGGATGGATCTGAAATAACAAGATTAACAACATGGCCCACGCATAATTTTTGTCCCAGTTTGTCAAATAAGGGAGATCGTATTGCCTATGCTACTTCGATGAAAGATTCGAGACCTGAAATTTATGTTGCGTCTGCTGATGGTAGTAACCCACTCAGAATAACCAACAATGCAGAGGGAGAAACATTACCAACCTGGTCGCCAACTGACAGCAAGTTACTGGTTACGGCGTACAGAAATGGCAACTACGAAATCTGCGAAATTTCACTGGAGAACTTTTAGCACTTCCTGGACTAGCGTCAGTCCTCTTCCTTGAGAATCGTCGCTGGGTTGGTTTTGATAACCTTCATAGTATGGCCAAGGGTAGAAATGATCACAATGACCAATGTGATAAGGAAGGGTAGAATGAAGTAGAGAAACCCTAGCTCAATTCTATTTTCAAATTCCTGAAGCCAATTCCGCATGAAGTATATGGATAAAGGAATTGTAATTGCAAAAGAGACCGCATTGATCAGAAAATATTCCTTGTTGAGTATCACAAAAAGGGAGGAAGATTTTGCTCCCAAAACCTTCCGAACACAAATTTCTTTTATCCGCTGATTTAAGATGAACGATGCCAGACCAAGTACTCCTAGTATAGCGATGATAACTGCGATACTGGTAAAAATGCTGAACAGCGTTCGGAACCGCTGCTCATTTTCATATTGAGCCATAAACACATCTTCAACAATCTGACTTTGAAACTGAGCATCTGGAAACGTTTGTGTAAACACTGTTTCCATTTTCTCAAGTGATTTTGATAACTGCTCTTTGCTATCCAATTTTAGTGCAATGTTGCCCCCCGAGAGAGCTGTGTCTAGATTAAACGAAAAGGGCTCAAGTGCAAACTGAACTCCTCGTTGGTAGAAGTCGTCAACAACACCAACAATTTCGTGCCGAACCCCCGCAAACGTGATATCTTCTCCAACGGCATTCTCGGGGGATGCGTATCCAAGTTTTTGCACCGAATTCAAATTAACAAGAATGTTTCCCTCTTCTTTTCCAAAGGAACGATTAAACAGCCTTCCCGCTAAAAGCTCTATTCCATACAAGTCGAAATATTCGTGGTCGACAGTAGCCCGATGGATAAAAATCCCTGCTTTATCACTATCTGTGTCCTCTGTAGAATTCCGCCAATTATTGACTAATCCAGGCATTAGTGAGCCAATGGAAACGTCAGTGACTCCCGCTAATTGACCCAGCTCATTTTTTAGTGAAGTCATTTTTCCAGTAAACCCTTCGGTGTTAAAAAGGCTTGCTGGCGTTTCGATGACTATTGTTTTTGAAATGTCAATGCCCAGATCATGACCAACCATGTAACTCATCTGATTGTGAACAACCATCAAACCAGACATTAAGAAAAGAGTGAAGACGAACTGTACGCCCACAAGCATTCTTCTAAGTGAAACTCCTTTCGAGGAATTCTTCAGCCGTCCTTTCAACACATCGATGGACTTGTAGTTGGATAAAACTTGCGATGGATAAAGACCTGACAGAAAACTGCCTAGTAAAACGCTTCCAATCAGGATGAGAATCAAGCGGCTATTTTCAAAGAATGAAGAAAAGAACTCGACTCCCGAAATATCTTCCAGGAACGAAGAAATTGGCCAGAGGAGTGCAAATGCCAGAATCAGGGAAATAACATTCGTAAACAATGCTTCTAGCTGGAACTGAACCTTTAGTTGAAGAGTGCCAGAGCCAAGCACCTTCCTAATTCCGACTTCCTTAGCTCTGGAGACGGATTTTGCTGTATTAAGATTGATGTAATTGATCCATCCGATTACTAGAATGCAGATGGCAACAACCATAAAAAGATTGATGATACTGAGGTTGTTAACTGGTGACAATTCTGTCTCAATGCCAGCGGTGGTGTGGATGGTTGTAAGTGGTTGGAGAATTACATCATGATTTTGATTGAGTCTTGTATCGAGTTCAGATCGATACTGATCAACCAACTGATTGGCTTTTAATTCTACCTGAGCGTAGTCCGCCTCATCATCAATCCTAAGGTAGGTGTGAAAGGAAAGCCATCGCCATCTCACCTGTTCGAAAGGTAAATTCGGTCCGAAAAATTGAGCCTCCGTTGCTATATTAATTAGCTTGTTAACTGGAAAAATCACATCGGCATTGATGTGAGTATTGACTGGAAGGTCATCAAAGACGCCAGAAATAGTTGCAGTCCAGATTTGTCCAAGAACTCCAGACACTTCAAGAGTTTTATTTAAGTAGTCGCCAGCAGGAAATAGCTTCTCAGAAGCTTTTCTAGAGAGGTAAATACTATTTGGGTTCGGTGAGGAATCCATTGTTCCTCCAACCATCGGAAAGTTGAAGAGCTCAAAGAACTCAGGCGTCACAAAGAGTACGTTTTCCTCGAGGATGCTTTGTTCATCTTTTTTTAAAAGTGCTGAATTTGAAACGAATACTTGGGCAGTACTGACAACTTCTGGAATTTCGTTCACAAGATCCTCCTTTGCGGCATAGAAAGTTGCCGCATTCAATGTGGTACCAGAGGAAGTTGTCATACTGTTTGTGGCGCGAAAAAGTCGGTCGGATGCACTGTGAAAATCGTCGTAGCTTTTCTCGAACTGAACATATTGCAGAATGGCGATGCTGGCCATGAAACTGACCACAAGCCCGGCAATACTAACAGCAGTATTTACCTTGTTTCGGCTAATACTGCGAATGGAAAATTTCAAATAGTTGTTCCAGAGATTCATAGTTTTATGGTTTTTCGGGTTGGATACTTGCAATAGGGTAGGAAATCGAATAAATCCTAAGCCGCTTCTTAAAAAGTTGAAATTTGCTTTCCAGACTGCTTGATTTGAGAGGTTGGAATTGTACTCTTCAAGAAGATCACCGTAAATGCCATTCAAAAGGTCTGGATGTAGAAACCTTCTCAGTAGCCATGAAATGAGTGAAGGTGGCTTTCTCATGTTTGAGGATTAATTCCTAGTCCGTACATTCCGTCCCAAAGTTGATTTCGAATGGCTCTAACTTCTTCCAATGTTTTTTGACCGTGAGCTGTGATGGAAAACACCAATTTTGGCCGTCCTCCACGTTCACTAGTGGCCGTCTTATCATAAGCCGAAGTCACTAATCCCTTCTTTTCTAGTCTTTGGAGCGTGGCGTGAACCGCACTGATGCTTATTGGCCGCTTGAGTCTTTCCCTAATGAACTCCTTGATAGCAAGACCGTACGCCTCGGTGTTGAGATTTCCAATCACTAGGAGAACTAACTCCTGTAGTTCTCCCAAGCTATTTTCTTTCATAAAGTACTATTACGACTCAAAAATGAAGTTGTTTCATTTTTGTAGATTTATAAAATAAACCCTGTTAAGCGCGCAGTTGCGTATTGATCTTTGAATGGATTTTCTTGGCGTACGAAAAAACCACGACCGTTCAGTAACGACCGTGGTGAAAAAAAGTAAGTCCCAGAATGTTACTGTTTGTTTGAATTTGAGGGTTCTGGTATAGTATGGTAAGAGTAAGACATGGATCAATTCAGCTTTAATCTTCAGCTGCAGCAAGGACCTTGACATACGAAACCACACTCCATATTTCTTCCTCCGTCAGCATTGTTTTGAATGGCTGCATCAATCCCCTTCCTTCCGAGAGCTTCCAGAAAATGGCACCATCAGTCTGAGAGAGAAAGTCCTCTTTCGTGAAATTTTTTGGCTTTTGTTCCAGGCTTTCTGCTATGTTGGTTTCTGCATTTCCATTGGTTCCATGGCAGACCACACATTCTGCTGTATAGAGTGCTTTGCCTTTTTCTAGTACTGCCTTGTCGTTGGCTAGCGGATTGAGAAGTTGATCAGCTTCTGCCGGTGCCACCCATGGAGTTTGCTGTTTTGAAGCCTGTGCGGCTACTTTAGATACGGTGAATACCGATAGGGAGAATAATATGATTGTCGGTAGGAGAGCAATTCGTAATCTGTCCATGATTTTGATTGTTTGTTGTCCTATCAAGTTCGAACCTTTACAAGTCCGATTCAATGACCAAAGTCAGAAGTCAGATTGAAGTAAATCAATGATGTCGTTTGCCAGATGGATATCCGATTAATTGTAAGAATAGTATGTAAGGAAGGAGCTGCTGTGGTAACAGCTCCGTGTTATTCATCTGGAATAATGATAACAGGCTTGTGTTTTTTTGCTTCTTCAAAATCCATGGAGCAGTAAGAAGCAACAATTACCACATCTCCAACTTCAGCTTTTCGTGCTGCTGGACCATTCAAGCAAATAATCCCAGAACTCCTTTCGCCCTTTATTACATAGGTCTCAAAACGTTCACCATTGTTGACATTCAAGATTTGCACCTTTTCATTTTCAATGATATTTGCTTTGTCCATCAAATCTTCATCAATAGTAATTGACCCTACGTAGTTGAGATTTGCTTCCGTGACCTTTACACGGTGAATTTTGGATTTAAGAATTTCTATATACATGTACGAAGTATGAAGTTCCGCATCTTTCCCTACACTGTCGGGTAGAAATGCAACCGCGAAGTTACAAAAAAGAGAAGATGAAAGCACCTTATATTTTGGGCACTTTAACGTATTTATGTCAAGAAGGTAAAGATTTGAGTCATTGCTACCTGGACTGGCGTAAGGTTTAAGGAAGAATCAAATCTTTACTACTTTCACAAGGACAAAACCCTACCATTTTGCAAATGAAACATAGCTATCTTTTACTACTAACAGTAATTTTTGCTGTGGGTTGTAGCCCACAATTAGCAAAGGATTCGATCGAAATCAATAAAGAAAGGCTGTTGACCGATCTGCAGATCTTGTCGCATGATTCCCTGGAAGGAAGGGGTTTTGGTACCCATGGAAACTTGAAGGGTCAAAAGTTTATTGAGAAACGATTCGAAGAACTTGGTGTAACAGCGGCTTTTGAAAGTGGCTATAGTCAGCCTTTCGAACATACCATTGGGGGTAGACGAAGACAACGTGCGTTTCCAATTGCTGATCCCATGGAAGATTTTAGCAACGTACCTGACACCACATTACAAGGAGCCAACATCGCAGCGATAATTCCTGGAAAAACAGATAGAGTGATTGTAATTACTGCCCATCATGATCATTTAGGTATAATCAATGGGAAAATCTACAATGGGGCAGATGATGACGGTTCTGGAACCGCATCCTTGTTTGCAATGGCAGCATACTTCAAAGCCAAATCACTGAAGCACACATTGATTTTTGCAGCAGTAGATGCCGAGGAAGTGGGACTTGCGGGAAGCATGTATCTGGTTGATAATTTTCCAGTAAGTCTTGAAAAAATATCGCTGAACGTAAACCTTGATATGATTTCTCACACCGATAGCTTGAAACTGTGGGCTACTGGATTGTACCACTATCCGCAATTGAGGCCGCCATTGGATGCTATCAAATCTCCAATCAAGCTTTGGTTTGGACATGATGATCCAAACGATGAGGAGTTAGACGACTGGACTGATAATTCAGATCATCAAGCATTTCATGAACGAAAGATTCCGTTTATCTACTTCGGTGTAGACGATCACGTGGACTACCATAGAGATACTGATGAATATGAAAACATCAATCCTGAATTTTATGTAGAAGCTGTGAAGTTGATTATCCAGGCAATTGAGGGGTATGATGAAATGTTGGATTAGCAAACGCAAAGATGCAAATCATGATGAAATTTTTTAGATTCTCCTTGATAGCCATAATTGTCTCATGTCAACCTTCGGAACAGAAATTCAAGATCGACGAAGCGTACCGAACCAGGTTCGAAGAGACCACAATGGAAGGCCTCGCCTACAACCGACCTTTTTATCTTCAGTTAGTCAGCTTTGATAAACTAGATCCAATGACTCCCAATCGTTTTGGTGGATCGGATGATGTTGAATACAAATTGGATATCGATGGTATACCATCTGTTATCGGGTCAATAGAAGTATTTCAGGATTCGATTCTGTTTAAGGCAGATGAACGAATTGAAGTTAAAACGGAAGACGATTCGCTAATCAATCAAATGGTGCAACAGTTTGATGAGTTTGGAAATACGATAGATCTCTATCATGATCGGTTTAGCTGGAGAGTTGTGTCGTATGGTACGGACAAGTATCTCCGCGTTAGAGATCTTGAAAGCTCGAATTTTACCGAATTCAAAGGGTACAAGCGTTTTGATCTTACTTCAGACTACATATTGAGTGGAAAGTTCATTCCATATGATCAACCAAAAAAGATTGTAGTTCCAAGCAATGTGAATTTTGAAAGAACGGCAACATTTATAGGAACTATATCTTTTGAATATCAAAATGAGCAATTTGAGATACTAGTCGGTGATGGACACATCATGTTTAGCGATGAGACATCTGCCGACCAAACGTATGGATCAGGGAGATATATGAAGTTCAAACCTAATGAGGACGGATCTGTTATTCTCGATTTCAATTATGCATACAATCCCCCCTGCAGCTTCTCTGACTATACCACGTGTTTGTTCCCACCGACTCAAAACAGATTGCCGTTTAAGGTACTAGCTGGAGAAACCACAGAAAGATTGTAGGCTTAGCTATACTGAAGACCTATCGAAGCGTGCCAATGAGGAATTGAAAAAAAGAGAACAACTTCAAACGTTGCTCTCCCCTTGGGTAGGTTACTCCGCAATCGAAATTGCTCTTGGGATTCCCTTTCGGACTGCCCTATAATCTTCTTTTTCAAGGGCATAGAAGTCTTTCCCAAACATTTCGAGAGCTCGTTCTTGATAAATTTGATCGAAGCCTGCTTGTATGTATGCAAGGCTCACGAGATAGTCAGCGTAGGTGTCATCGTCATCGTACTTCAAGCTGACAACATATTTGGACGTTCCATTTTTGACATGATTCAACACCAGGCCATACACCTCGTCTTGAAGGGCCACATCTCGTTTATCTCCGGCATCTACTTTCAAAAGGTCAAGATTGTGCGCCCTAACATATGCATCATCGATTTTCGGTAACGAAATTCCAGTGCCACTTTCTGGATGCGGAGGCAGCATAATAGCCATTTCCACTATTTCACCACTTTTCGTCTTTCCGAGGTAAAGGATTTTCATCCGCTCTGCTTTCCTCAACTCGTTGGAAATAGCTCGAATCAAACCCATATTCTGGTCTCGATCAATGGCAAGAACGATTGCTCCTTGCTTTGAAGATTCAAATTTTTCCAGTGCTGTACCAATCTGATTTACTTCGTAGCTTTTTCCATTTATGGTCAGCCGATCGCCTGCAATGTTAAATTTCAAAACGTGATTCAGGTCGCCATTAAACTTAAATCCAGTCTTTGGTAAGACGGCTAAATTAATTCCGTCCAAAAAGTCTGCAACTGCTTTAGACTCAGGGGAAACTTGCTCTTCGATCTTCGAATTGCACTGAACAACAATTGCACTAAACAAAAGCGTACTTGCGATGGTGAGGGCTACTTTGACTTTACCCGACCATCCTGATTTTTGATTTTTCATCATAGTTATTCTCTTTTTTATAAATGATAAATTGAAATTGTGTACCAACCCGTAAGAGTTGTTGCTGATCAATTGTCTCAAAAGCAAGGCCTGATACTCAACTAAAGAATAACCCGCGGTTAGTATTTTGCTATCTGCTATGTATTCATGTGTTGTTTTAAGGGATTTAATAAGCTGCCATACAATTGGATTGAACCAGAACAGAGCAGCTAAAAGTTGAACAAAAATTAGGTCGATCGAATGTCGTTGTTTTACGTGTGCCTTTTCATGTGTGATGACCTGATGAAAAGTCTTGTCTCCTACGATTTCATCATGGATGAACACGTAGTTTAAGAAGGAAAAGGGAGCAATTGCATGCGGAACTCTCACGAGTTTAATTTTTCCCATCTTCTCGGTTGGATAGGTGATGATCATCCTTCGAATCCATCGCAAACCCCAAAATATCCTTGATAAGCAAACGATGACGCCGATGGCGTAAAGGGCTATTAGAGCCTTAAGCGCATAGTTTTTCCAATCACTGCTGTTGACATCTAAAAAAGTCCTATTTGTAAAAGCAGGCTCCACGCTGTCCTTAATATCATACTCCCAGGCACTCATTGCTTCGTAGTAAGACATTCTGAATTTACTGATCTCCTCAATCGATCTCTCCACCGCTATGGTTGGTGGCTCTAGGTCGAAACTCAAAAAGGGGAATAGTATGGAGAGGCAAAGAATTCCGAGAAGGAAAAAGCGGTTGAGATTGAAGAAGGTCTCTTTTTTGAGGATAAGCACATAAAGCAAGTAGAATACCGCCAACAGGACGCTTGCCTCGAGTAGATATATGGAAAACCGTATCACTTCTTTTGGGATTTAAGCTCCTCAAGCATTTTCATTGCTTCATCAAGTTCCTTTTCGTCCAGTTCCTTGCTTTCAGAAAAGAAGTTCACCACTTGAGAGAGTGAATTATTGTAGTAATCAGAGACCAGTCTGGATAACTGCCCTTTGCTATATTCATCCTTCGTGATCAAGGGATGATATTGATGTGAATTGCCGTAGGCTTTGAATCCCACAATTTCTTTTTGTACCAATACCCGAACAATCGTAGAGACGGAATTGTAGGGAGGTTTTGGGTTGGGGTATTGTTCGATTATATCCTTGATAAAACCTTCTCCGATACCCCAGAGAATCTTCATTATTTTCTCTTCTGCCTTAGTTAAAGTGACCATTGCTTTTATGAGTTTATTAAATCAGCAATGCAATCATACAACTTAATATTAAGTTTTACAACTTATTTTTAAGTTAATCTCTTTAAAAATAAGTTTGAAGGAGGAGTATCAAATACTAGTACTCCGTTTTATCCGAGCTCTCACTCCATTTTTGAAAAGCTATTATTGCTTCGTCACGCAGCAACTGAACAGTCGGGAGCTTTCTCTTAGCGATGGACAGATCGAGTTCTTCGTAAATAAAATCATCGTCGAACTGAATGTCAGCTGCGTCTTTCTTTGTGTTTGCGTAGTAGATCTTCGCAGGTCTTGCCCAGTAAATGGCTCCCAGACACATCGGACAAGGCTCACAACTGGAATAGATTTCACAATCCTCTAGTTGAAATGAATTGAGCTTTTTGCAGGCTTCGCGAATTGCTACAACTTCGGCGTGCGCTGTTGGATCGTTGGAGTCTGTCACTCTGTTTACGCCGCGTGCGATGATTGCTCCATCCTTGACCACAATAGCTCCAAATGGACCACCTTTTCCAGATTCCACGTTTTCAATGGAAAGACGGATGGCTTCACGTATGAACTCCTTTTGCTTGTCCATCAATTGTTTTGATAGTGAGATTCGATCTCCTGAAGTCGTCGTTCTTTTTCTGAATCAGGCAGCCAACTTGCCTCAATTCCATTTTTCGCTAATTGGGTAATTTGCTCTTTTGACAAGCCCAAAGCGTCAGCTATTCCCTGATAATTTTCATTCATATACCCGCCGAAATACGCTGGATCATCTGAGTTGACTGTCACTAACAATCCACGATCCATCATCTTAGCAATCGGGTGATCTTTTAAATCTTTTACAACTTTTAATTCCAGATTGGACAGTGGACAAAGCGTGAGCGGCATCTGCATTTCCACCAAGCGTTCTACCAGTTTATCATCATCGAGACATCGATTTCCGTGATCATTCCTTGTGATTTTAAGTAAATCCAATGCTTCCCAGATGTACTCAGCGGGTCCTTCTTCGCCGGCATGGGCGACAGTCAAAAAACCTTCTTCTCTTGCTTTTGCAAAAACACGTTCAAATTTTGAAGGCGGGTTGCCCACTTCTGATGAATCCAGTCCAACAGCAACGATCCAATCCTTGTAAGGCATGGCCTGCTTCAGTGTATTGAAAGCAGAGTCTTCATCCAGATGCCGAAGGAAGGACATGATCAACAGGTAAGAGATGCCATACTTTTCTTTCCCGTCTTCCATCGCACGACGAATTCCTTTGATGACTGTTTCAAAGGGAACACCTCGATCTGTGTGCGTTTGTGGGTCAAAGAAAATCTCGGTATGGATGACATTCTGCTCATGAATTTTAGTGAGATATGCCCATGTCAAATCGTAAAAATCCTGCTCGGTGATTAAAACATTTGCCCCTTGATAATAGATATCAAGAAATTCCTGAAGGTTATTAAAACGGTAAGCTTTCTTTAAATCTTCGATCGAGGCGAAAGGGATCTGAATGTTGTTACGATGTGCTATTTCAAACATCAATTCGGGCTCAAAGGAGCCTTCAATGTGCAGATGAAGTTCTGTCTTTGGAAGCCCGTTGATGTATTCTTTGAGGTTGTTCATTCTTTCTTTGTAAAATTGGTTACTGGTTAACTCGTAAAGGCAATGCCGACATGAAAAAGCTGGCAGCCACTGTTTCATACGTAAACTAATCCACCATTCAACTAGTCAACAAATTATCTAATCTACTACTTACCAATTCCATTCAACATTAAGATACTTCAATGCTATATCTAACATATTTGGATCACTTGATTTTAGTCGCAAATCTGGGGTGACTAGCTTGATAAGCTTTTGATTCGTATCCCAGACATGGTCCAGGTACCACAAAGGTTCGTCTCCCCATCGGATTTCCTTTTTCCGCCTTTGGTAGAAAGTGTCCTTTTCTTGTTCAATGAGGATGGTTTTTGAGTAAAAGGGGAGCAGACTCGAGTGAAAAACAAAAATTCCTTCGATGATCACCACTCGGGCAGTGGCTTTCTCAATTTGACGCACGAGCCGATCCCAATTGATGGAGTCGGGGTGTTCCCAATCCATGCGATCTTTTACCGAGGGGATTTGATCTTTCTCTACCGTGTAGTGGTCAATCTCGAAAACCTTGACATCAATGCCTTTTGCAGTCAGTTCTTTCTTTAGACCACGTGCAAGCGTGCTTTTCCCAGATTGACTTATTCCGCAAATACCAATGACTGTTTGAGAGAAGGAATTCAAGATTTAGCGATTAGTCGGTAAATCTAATAATCCCGCGTAATTAGTTCAATCGAAAAGTGAGGCTGGTTTTCAACAACCAATCTTGACTATAAAAAGTATCGTCAAAATCATCGAATGGAGAAGTAGTCGTTCGTGACGTTGCATTTAGTCCTGTTCCAATCACTTGCTTCACTGCTAGCTTGTCTGTTAGGTTAATGGCTATTCCCAGGTTTACGAAAAACTGGATGATGTTGTCTTTTTGCTCAATCGTAATATCCTCAAAGCTGCTTGTCGCATTGTTGAAAAATTGCGAATTCTGCTCATCTTTCACTCGTTGTGCCCAAAGACCAAATCCATAGAACATATTTACTTTTCCTTCTCTTCCTTGTGGAAAGTTGCTGTACCCTGCATAAAGACCCGTCAGCTTGGTTCCGTCGCGCTGCTCAATCTGATCTCCGAACGAAAACAACACAGTTGGTCCAATACTCCAAGTGTGATTGTTGGCATCAAATTGTGCAGAAGGGGATAGTATAAGTCCATCATAGCTGTTTGGAATTGCAAATTCCAGGCTGAGACTTGACAGTGATTGTGTGTATGCCATGGTTGAAAACAGGCATAAAAAAAGTGCAATGGGTCCTTTGTAGTTTTTCATGATTTGCGAAGAAAACAAAATACAATCAATCTGATCGGTCGTCTATCTGATATTTAGCTGTAATTAAGATACTTAACTTTGTTGCATGCGATATTGTTATGTTCTGCTTGTACTTGGCCTGCTGGCTTGCACTGAAGATTACACTGTCCCCAGCCATGTGCCTGGAGTTGTGAAGGTGTCTGGAAATAATGTCTTCGTTGCCTACGGAGATGGCGGGTTGATCGTGACAGATGTAAACAGCGACCAGGTGGTAGCTCATCTATTTCCCGCTGGAGAAATGAACAGCATTGATGATTTCGATATTGTTGGAAATTTATTGTTTGTACTAGATGCACGCGGAAAAAACTATTTGGCAGCCTACAACATCAGCAACCTTCAAAACCCTGAACTGATTGATGGTCCGTACCTTGTGCAAGGCGGCCCTTTTAATGGTATCTCGGCTAGAGGGGGAAATTTGGTAGTTTCAGGTGGAACTTTCTATTTGGAGTACTTTCAGTATTCGTCTTCTGGGAAACTCGCGGGATCAGCTTCATTTGGCAGAGACCGGGGTCACCCTGATGTCTTACTTTCAAACAATGGGCAAGTAGCTTTCGCATCGACAGATTTTAATGGCCTTGTAGATGATACTCGTTTTGGTGTTATGTCCTTATCTCTAGGTACAGAATTGAATATTCCAACGGTTATTTCTCAGAAAGGAATTCCTACGGCAGGCTTTACAGATGGAGGCACTTCTCCTGTTGGGTTCCCGATCCAAACGGCATTGAGCAATGATAATTTGCTAGTTGCTCACGGTGGCGGGCTCTCAATAATTGAACTAGTTGATGACTCAGCCTTGGGCGATTCCAGACTAATCGACTTGGGCCTTCAGGCGGTTAGTGTGCAAGTGCAAAACGACATTGCTTACGTCATCGGAATCGGAACGGTTCCTTCGCTGGTAAAGGTTGATATAAGTGATACCTCAAATCCTGTAATCATCGAGACAGTAACCTTGAATATTGGCAATAGTATTCCGACTTCATTGGCACTCGCAAACTCGTTTGTTTACATAGCCGCTGGTCAAGAGGGGCTGCTGAAGTTAAATTTGTAAGCCGACTTTTTCAGTTCTTGCTTTTCGAGTAAATTCATGGAACCGAAAACCATGGAAGAACCAACCCTTGATCCTTCTGAATGCTCGAACTGTAACGCTAAGACAACAGAGGCCTACTGCCAGCAATGTGGACAATCTACATCTGTCCATCGAATCACGTTCCACGAAACACTTGGTGATTTCTTCAGTTCTACGTTTGCGTTGGAGGGCCCTTTGCTTTCGACGATACGGCTTTTGATTGTTAACCCAGGACTTCTCCTTCGTGAGTTTTTCGTAGGAAAAAGGAAGAAATACTATAAACCCGTTTCATTTTTCGTGGTTCTGACAGCTATTTACCTGATACTACGAGCACTAATTCAATACGATCCTTTAGAAGGCCAACTTCCGCCGACGTACGAGAATACACCACCAGCAGTCTTGCGGATTAAGAAAGCAGCCTACTATATGGTAAAGAACATCAACAACATCATGTTCTTTTTGGTCTTTGCCATAGGATTTAACCACAAACTTTTCTTTAGGAAAAGATACAATTTGGCTGAATATGTGACGATGGGTTTTTATTTAGCAGGAATCTATACGTTATTTGGAACGTTATTTATGCTCTTCAGAGTATACGTGTACGATGTACCAAATCAGGTTGCTTTGATTGTTTTAATGGGATACATTTTTTACGCGGCGATTTCCCTCCATCAAAGAAAATCAGTCGGGGCATTAATAAAGTATTTTTTGATCTGCTTCTTGAGTCTTGTCCTCTATACAGGATTGGGTCTCGGATTTTCGTATCTAATGGTGGGCAATTAGTTCTGATCAAGAACTTGTAGAAGTGCATGTTTGGGAACGACACCTGATTGCCTCCATCGCTGTTTACCACCCTTAAACAAAATCAGTGTTGGGACACTTTGAACCTGAAACTTAGACGCTGTTTTAGGATTCTTATCGATATCTATTTTAACGATTCGCACCTTACCACCAAGGTCGGATTTTACCTCCTGAAGTATAGGAGCCATTGTTTTGCACGGCCCACACCACTCTGCATGGAAGTCTACCAACACAGGGTCTTCTCCATTAATCAACTCACTGAACTTCGCCATTAAGCAAAATTAGAGATAAGACTTATGAATTGAAAATCGAGTAGGTAAACAAAATGTAGACACAAAGAAAATTTAATCTTACCTGAGAAGTTATTGTTTTAGATAAATTTGGCACTTATACAGATTGAAATTAAAAACATGAGATATCACATTTTTTATACGACCCTTTTGCTGCTCCTTTTTTCATGTGGAAACGATGAAAATGCCGACATGGAGGAGACAATGGATGATGAGAATCCAGTCACTATGTTGACTGATGACTTTGAGGGGACTGGCGCACTTCTTGATTATGTGACTAACAATGAGTCAGCACTTCCTGACGTTGGTAGAATTGATGGCAGATACCACGCGAATTTGACCAGCAATGCAAATAATGTAACGCTTCACTTCAATGAGGATCAAGGACGATTGGATGCCAAACTCCTGTCATTTCCATTTGAATTTGTAGCTAGAAACATTGGAATTGGAACCCAGGCTGATTCTCAAATCGCTCCAAGTGATGCGAACGATCCTTACAATTTCGCAGGGGTGCAGGTACATGTGACAGAACTTTCTTCAGCAAATTCTGCACACGTTGTGGTAGGCCATCGAGGCCCAACAGGCTTTACAATTGAGGGAAAAAATACGGTTGACGGTAATTCTTTTGTCAATGATATTGGTGAAGGGACTGTGCCACTGGCCCGTGCTGATATCCGAATTGTTGGCAATGAAGATCAGACATTGACTGTTTATTGGCAGGTACCAAATGCTGATTTTGCGAATGGAGGTGATAGCTGGACGCTTTACAATGGGACGGGTGATTTGCCAGGAACTGCTCCTGCCTTTGGGGAAAGTGTATACGTGGGATTGATCACCTATGCATTTGAGTTGACAGGTGTTCCGTTTGTGGGAACATGTGATGCAATTGATATTAAGTGATTTGAGCTGCATGTTGTAGGTTTCTAGTTCTAAGTAATCTGTAGCTTACAGGTCATTTAAATCTAAAACCAATGAAAAACGCTGGTCTTATTGCTCTCATCTCTTCATTCTTGTTTGCCTGCGGGGGCTCGTCGCCTTCCAAGTCAGAGGCAATAATTCTATTCGCCGAAAACTCCGACAATTGGTCAGTGGAAGGTGAGGCTGATTGGAGTTTTGAGAACGCTGAACTGGTTGGCATAGCTGACAGTGCGGCTGGATTGGTAATCTCCAAAGCGTCTTTCAAGGATTTCGAACTTAACCTGGAATTCAAACCTGATAGCACCGTTAATTCAGGGGTTTTTGCCAGGTGTGAAGACGCACCTAGTGCTGGCAACTGTTATGAACTTAACATCTGGGATCTCCATCCCAATCAGGACAACAGGACTGGAGCAGTGGTAACAATCGCTGTGCCTCTGGCTCAAGTGCAATCACTGAATAAATGGAATACATACAAAATCATATGTCAAGGCAGTCGGATTCAGGCTTGGGTGAATGGAACACAGACTGTTGATCTTGTGAATGAACTTCACGAGAAGGGCCCCATTGCTTTACAAGCAGCGTCAGTCGGTGAGATACGATTTAGAAATGTGGAGGTCAGTGTTTTTGAGTAACTCTTAACTCATACGATCACTAGGAAACAGCTCGTTCGTTCTCTTTTCCATCTCAGCTGCAATCACACGCCCATCTTCATCTTGTTGTCTGAGATTCTCTATGATATTTTGATAGCTTTCAGCATCTCTGTCCTGACTTAGTTTAAAGACATTGTTCACTTCCACCACTTCAATTTCAAATGCCACGATTGCCTTCATTACCTTTTCTTTAAAATCTAAGGGTAGGTTGTCATAAATCGTGGTGGACTCTGGATTATTTTTTTCAAAATGCAGGGAAGTTTTCCGAAGCATTTCTTCAAGCGCAGCTCCCTCAAGAAATCGTATTATTCCCCTGGCGTGTATACTCATGTAATTCCAAGTGGAAGCAGTGTACGGATCACTGTACCAGGTGCCACTTACATATGAGTGTTTACCCGTGAAAACCACAAGAGCGTTGTTGTTCTTTTGAAATGCTTTGTGATGATCAGTATTCTTCATGATATGCCCACTTAAAGTCTTCTGCCCGTTTTGGTTCTCCATAAAAATGGGTACTTGTGTGACCACAGGCACGTTTTTAGAATCACATCCAGTTAAAAAAGCAAACGGATGCTGATCTATAAACTCTTTAATTACTTGTTCATTTTGTTCTTTGTGATACGGGAGATCATACATGGGTTTTCATTTTAGTTTGTACACTGATTTTTCGATAGGTGCAAAACTTTAAATGTTTCTTAAGAAAAAAGTTGCCCTGTGACAACTAATGACGCTCAGTGATTTGCTTTCTGATTCTGCTAAGTGATGTTGGTGTTACTCCAATGAAGGAAGCCAGAAATTTTTGAGGTATTTTGTCTAAATACGTGGGTTTATCTAATAAATCAAGGTATCGCTCTTCAGCAGAGTCCTTTTGTAAAGCAGTAAATCTATTGATCAGGTTGAGTATTACATCTTCCCAAAAATTTCTCATCATCTCCTGCATTTTTGGCTGACCTTGATAGAGCTCATTGAGTTCAGTCTTTGGAAGGAAAAGTACTTCGCTGTCCTCGATAGCCTGTAGAAAATACTCCGAGGGATTTCCACTAATAAAACTATACAGCTCCACAGCGGATGAGTGTTGAAAGGCAAACCACACAGATATTTCAATACCATCTTTTAGATAGTATAACCTCAAACACCCTTTCTTAACAAAGACAAGATCTTTGCAAGTGTCACCTTGCCTGAACAGGTGATGATTCTTCTCAATTGACTTGAACCTAAATCTGTTTGCAATGTCCTCCAATTCGGCAGCCGAAAGGTCAACGTACTGATTTATGAATTTTTTGAGGCTGGTATTCATGAAGGGAAGTTGCGTGATGATCCTTCAAATTAGTGAAAGTTCCCATCTATAGCTATGTCGGAGAAGGTAACGAGTTCGGTTGGTTTATTTGCGGGTGATTAAAACTAGAAGAGCCACTTATCCCTCCAAAATAAATCCCTTCCCATGCACATTGATAATCTGAATAGAGGGGTCTTCTTTGAGGTATCCTCTGAGCTTGTGGATAAAGACGTCCATGCTTTTTCGGTTGAAGAAATCGCTCTCTCCCCAGACAGTTTTCAAGGCTTTGTTTCTGTCAAGCACTACATTTCTATGTTCGCAAAGAAGCAATAGTATTTTGGACTCCTTCTCAGTGAGCCGTCGCACTTGGTCCTCAAATCTTAGTCCTTGGTTAAGGAAGTCGAATTGATATTTACCAATGGCAAACTGTGTGATTTTTTTGCTAGTTTCTGAATCGGATGAGGCTCTTTTGATCAATGCCCGGACACGTGCAATCAGCAATTCTTCGTCGATGGGTTTGACGATGTAGTCATCACAACCTAATCGGAATCCTCTTAATTTGTCCACCTTTAGGGCTTTGGCAGTTAGAAAAATGAATGGAATGTCTGGATCTTCGTCGCGAATTTCTTTTGCAAGTGTAAACCCATCTTTCAATGGCATCATTACGTCGAGCAAGCAGAGATCGAATGCGTTTTTCTTGAAGGTCTTTAGACCGTCCTCTCCATTGGTTGCCAGCGTCACAGAGAAATCGTTGATCTCCAGGTATTCCTTTAAGATGTACCCGAAACTCTCATCATCTTCAACTAGCAAAATCTTTCCCATAGATCTTAGCCGAAAGGAAAATACAAGAGAAATTCACTTCCGTGATTTGGTTGGCTATTAATACCAATCCTCCCTTTATGTTCCTCAATGATTTTTTTTACATAGCTGAGGCCTAAACCAAAACCTTTTGCATTTTGGACGTTTCCAGTCTCTGCACGATAAAATTTGTCGAAAATATATTTCTGGATTTCCTCTCCGATACCAATGCCATTGTCTTTGATTGAGATTTCAATTCCCTGCGAACTATCGTACGTACTGATGGCAATATGAGGAACATCAACGGTGTACTTAAGCGCATTGTCGATGAGGTTATAAATGATGTTTACCAAATGTGTTCCGTCTGCAAGCACATCAGATTTTGTCGCATTTAACTTAAGGTCGATCGTCCCATTTCTCTTACTCACAACCAAGTGCATACTTTCAACTACACGGTTAATCACTTCATGCACATCAAGCTGCTTTTTCTCAAGCGTAAAATTTCCAGAGTCGATCATAGCGATCTGTAACACTTTGTCCACCTGGCCTTCCAGACGTTTGCTTTCAAGCTCGATCAGGTTCAGGTAGTTTGATTTCTTCTTTTTCTCGACGGGTTTGTCGCTTTTTAAGATGCTGGTGGCAAGAGAAATCGAAGCTATGGGTGTCTTAAACTCGTGTGTGAGATTATTGATAAAATCATTTTTGATTAGCGACAGTTTCTTCTGCTTTTGAATCACAACAAGGGTGTACGCAAAACATCCAATCAGTAGTCCTATGAACACAATCGACATAATAAGTGCCCCCCGTGACTGTGCAAAAACGTATGCGTCCTGACCTGGAAAAAATAGTGCCATGTGATAATTTCCTGTGATACTGCACGTTTGCGCGCAGGTCAAATCAGCCCAGCCATGTCCTCTTTCGTGTGGGTTTTCACAGCTTGTCAACTGAAAGTCGAGACCTTCTCCACTGTCCCCCATTACAAAAGTGAAACCCTCGCCACTCTTTTTGTGATCGTAAATAGCATACTCATAGTATAGATCAAGTCCATGACCTTCAAAAATTGGATTGATAATTTCCCTTATTCTTTGATCCATAGTAGGATCGTTGAGCTGCCCTGACTTTGAGATTCTATTTGCCGCAATCCTAAGTTGTGATGGGTAGGTTGCGTTTGTCTGAAAAATGGAGGAAATCTTTTGTGAGGCAAGATCTACCTTCTGAGAAAAAATCTGCTTGTTGGTTGAAAGAGAAGATCGGAGGTTCGCAATCTGTAAGACAGAGAGCCCAACGAGTGCGATCGTTGCGATTCCAATAACTAGAAAAATGGCTTTCTTAGATAATTTCATCTCTTGGTTCTGATCAGACGTAGATGGTTTTACGTCAGTTATATTAATGAAAGTATACGGTTTTACGAGCTCAGGTTAAGAGTTTAACTCTTTTTTAACCACTTTAATTTTTCATTATAACAACTTAACTCCTTGTTATTCCATGTTTCTAGCGTGTGGTCGTAAGTTGAGATAAACTATTGCGATCATGAAAATATTTTTTAAGCTAGCCCTCCGAAATTTTCTTAAGTCGAAGAAACTCAACATACTAAATGTCCTTGGCTTGTCTCTCGGCTTGATTGCCGCAACCGTGATTATACTTTATGCCGATCACGAATTCCACTATGATAGTTTTCATACGGATGCTGAAAACATCTACCGATTCGAGGGCAAGACAAATGGGAATCAATGGTTCTCGAATCTAGGCATGGAACACGGGCGCGAGCTAACTTCTGGAAAGTACCCGGAAGTAAAGAACAAAGCTTTGCTTAATACAGGTCAGCGAGCATTTCTCACTTACAAAGGCCAAAAATATGCGGAGAAAAATATATTTAGGACCAATCCCGGATCACGCTTTTTCGATCTATTCAGCTATGAAATTCTAGATGGGAGCAGAGAAAACCTTCTCAAAGATCCTTATTCTGTTGTGCTAACAAAGTCGGCTGCTAGAAAGTATTTTAATGAGCAACCACCAATTGGAGAGGTCTTGGCCTTGGACACTCTGTTGTTGAAAGTGACAGGTATTATCGAAGATCTACCATCCAACTCACACCTCAAATTCGATATCCTGTACACCAATCCAAGAATATATTCCCAAGAACACTTTCATACGCAGATGTACTTACAGTTGGTTAATGATGTCAACCCCGAGCGACTCAAAGAAAAAATTCTGGAAATGGAAGGTGTTGCATTTAACGAATTTCACGAGCTTAAGGATGTTCGGCTTTTAAAGCTGCCAGATATCTACTTGGAATCAGATGCTGCGTTTGGCGCAGGAGGTACGGGTGATCCACTTCAACTGCTTGTATTTCTTGTCATTGGCGGTTTGATTTTACTTATTTCGATTGCCAACTACATCAATCTATCATTTGCTATTTACATGAGTAAAGGACGAGAAGTTGGAGTCAGAAAGGTGTTTGGTGAGTCGAGAACACAAGTGATTAGATCATTTGTCTATGAGTCGTTGTTAACCATTTCACTGACCATTCCTCTCGTCCTGATTGGTTTAGCATTTGTACTTCCAATCTTTAACGATCTGTTGGGAATAACGCTGTACAACAAACTACTATCAGTGCCTCTTCACATTCTTACTGGCATAGGATTGTTGGTGTTGGTGAGTCTACTTACCGTGGTCTATCCTGCTGTTGCATTGGCGGGCACAAAATCCAATGTGTTGATGAAGAGTAAGTCTGTCATGAATGTGACCGGGGGAACCAGCTATAGAAATGCGTTGATCTTTTTCCAATTTGTACTGCTCTTTACCTTGGGAATCTCCGCTTGGTTTATGAATCGTCAAATCAATTTCCTTGATGATAAAGACATGGGGTTTGATGCAAGTCAGGTACTTAAAATAAATAACGCTTTTACAATCGGCCGTTTTGAAAATTATGAATTGTTCAAAACGAAGCTGTTAGCTCATCCGCAAATTGGAGCAGTTGCTTTTGGCCCAATGATGGGAGATAATATGAATCCTCTTGCCTATAAACCAGAAGGGCAAGATGAAGTGTACGAAAATCTTCTGTCCTACGGAGTTGATATCGATTATTTTGATGTCATGGGAATGGATCTGACACATGGAGATTTTAAGAATGTACTGCAGGCATCTGAAGCTGGACAAATTGTGTCCCTAGTTAATCACAATTTCATCAACCGTTTTGGCTGGCAGGACGATCCGATTGGTAAGAAAATAGTGCTTCGCCCTGGGACGGAAAATGAGCTTAGCAGGAAAGTGTCCGGTGTTTTCAAAGACTTTCATTTTTTCACCCTCAAAGAAAAAATAACCCCGCAAATCATTTCGCTACGCACCGACCCACAATTTGTGAACACCAATATTTTAATAAGAATAGCAGCAACTGATTTGACTGAGGCGGCTAAGATCATTGAAGAGGAGTGGTATGCGATAAAGCCAGACGTCCCGCTGGAGTATGATTTGATGGATGAAGCCGTGAAGGATTTGTACGCCAAAGAGCGGCAAACCAGTTTGATAAGTTTGACATTCTCGCTGTTGGCGATTGGATTGTCAATTTTGGGACTGGTTGGTTTTATGATCTATATCATTGGTTTGAGATCCAAAGAACTCACGGTTCGGAAAGTACTGGGAGCTTCTTTGCTACAGATTATTGGTGTGCTAAACAAAAAACTCTCACTGGCAATTCTCATAGCGGCGGTAGTTGGGAGTGGACTCAGTTATCTACTAATAAGCAGATGGCTTGAGGATTATGCCTATACGATCAAAATCGATCCCCTTGTTTTCTTTGTTGCACTTATTTGCGTGTACACGATCGTCTTTTTGATTACCACCTTCAGATCGCTCAAATGGGCAAGTGCTAATCCTGTTCTTGCACTGAAAGATGAGTAGAAAGATCTTTTTGATTCTGTAATATTTCTGCAAGATCCTGTACTAGTTGAGAAAAAGTATAAGATGGGAAGTAGCATAAGACTAGATCATGCAAGCAGAACAGAATTAGATCAATTAGAAACGAGGTATAGAAGCAGAAAAAAGTGGTTGGTGATCACCAGCGTTTTGTTTTCTGCTTTCTTTGTTTTGTCTGCACTATTTATGAAAGGAACTACGGTGTATATGGTAATTCAGGGCTTATTTCTTGCGGTTGGTTTCGTTTTCGTTTCTTTCATTACCGAATCAGAAAAGAAAATACGGGCCGTCCGAAGAGCACGACAGCAACAGTGTTGATTACTCCTCCATTATCCGTCGTTCGATTCTAGCTTTCATTCCTTGGGCAATCAAATGCTTGGGATCAAGTTCAATGGCTAGGTTGATATTTACCTTGGCTTTTTCCAGACTATCCATTGCGTAATAGATTTCTGCCAGCAGGACGTATTGTTGTGGAATGTCTGCATCATTGAGAACAGCTTTTACCTGATCGGCATTTGCCAAAGCACCATCAAAATCTCCAAGCTCTGTTTTGAGGTTAGCAGAATAGGTAATGTAAAAAGGTAGCATTGTTTGCTCTGAACTTGCAAGTTTTCTTAATGAGTCCAAGGCCTGTTCGGCACCATACAAGGCATGCAGTGTTTCCATGTACTCCGCTTTCATGTAAGACTCCTCAGGGTATTTGTGGACGAACTTTCTAAAATTCCGCTCCGCCAACGAGATGTGTTTTTCACGAACTTCCGTGCTCACACCGCTGCCCGTACCCCTCAAATTCATAATGCTGATGTTCGAAATGAAGATATTGAGTAATAACCTTTCATCATCTGAAACTTGATCCCTCGCTAGCCAGATTTCCTCAAATAACTTCTGTCTTTCCGCAAGATCTCCACTGATTCTTCCAACAAGACTTTTTCCAAGAATGAAGTCATTGTCAAAGGCTACAGCTTTTCGAAACGATTGCTCTGAAAGAGTCCATTGTCCCAGGTCGAGTATTTGTTCCCATCCTTTGTTGAAATAAAAGAGAGCAGAATCATTCTCTGTACCATAGTTGAAAGATCGTTCCGCAGCTGACTGCTTACATGATGTGATCAAAACAAAAAGTGTGATGGAGAATGGAAGGAGTTTTCGCATGGAAGAAAGGTAACTATTTCCAGTCATCGACGCTAGACGGTCCCAACTTCCCTTTGGCAGCATCCAATAGTTCCTTGGTTGAGAAAAGGACACCACCTTTTACCACTGTATGCACGGTTCTGGTGTTTTTGATGGAATTGAGAGGATTGCCTTTGATTATCATCAAGTCACCCCATTTGCCAACTTCGATTGTTCCCAGTCTGTCGCTTAATCCAATTGCCTTGGCACTGTTTAGCGTGGCAATTCGGATAACCTCGGCATTTGGTATTCCAGCTTCCGAAAGCAGCTGCATTTCTCGATGGTCGCTAAATCCTCCCATTTGGAATCCCAGAAATGAACGTTGTAAATATGGACGGTCGGTACCAAGTGTAATCAGGCCACCTGCCTCGTAATATCGTTTGATCACTTTCATTTTCACAGCAAAAAGTTTCTCTGAGAGGTCGCCGAAACTTCCACGCTCAGGATTACCAATAACCTTTCTGTAGTAGGGAGTGAGGAATTCTTTTTCATCCACCCAAAATTGAAAAGCATCTTCTTTCAGCTGAGCGATAGATCCGTAGGTATTTATTGTTGGGTCAAAGTAGACCTTACGTTTGATATAGAGCTCAATGATTTCGTCCAAGCGTGGATCTGTAGAATCCATTCTTGCCAAGCTATTGTATGCGGCAGTGGTATCCGATAGGAGGTCGCCACCAAGGAAGTGCTCAATCCGATCGATACCCATAAGTATGGCATCTTGCGGATTTACGGAAGTGCCAACTCCTGAATTTAGATGGGCTGTGACTGTCAAGCCATGTTGATGCGCTCGTTCGATAAGTGCCTGTAGGAGCTCAGCATTGATGTTTTTCGCTTTGAATCCTTTTGCCCCCAGGGCAGCCCATTTATCTACTCTCGCATAGACATCTTCTACCGTAAAATCTTTGTTCCAGTCAGGGGCTGCGGAACCGTAATAGGGTCCTGAATTTAAAATTCTTGGACCCGCGCGATTTCCCTGGTCTATTTGAATTCGCAGGTCTCGCATTTTTAATGGCTCGATTTCACCAGCAGGAAATGTGGTTGTCACGCCATTAGCCAGGAAGATTTTGGGCATTGCGATTGTGTCGTCCCGAACGGCACCTTCTGCCTGTACCCTGTAGTGCGCATGTAAGTCGATGAGCCCAGGTAGTACGTAATCTTCATTGGTTAATTGGAGCGTCTCATAATTTGAGGGCACCTGCTCATTTCCAATGGAAACAATTTTCCCACGCTGGATGATGAGCCCAGGATTCTCAATGACCTCATCTTCCAATCCGGTAAATAACCAGCCTCCTGTAACGTATAGGTTTTGACAAAACGAAGTGCCACTTAAGAGTGCTGCTAGAAGAAACGTAATTGATCTTTTACTCATGGGGACGGGTTTCTGCTACTAAAATAGATAAAGCAAAATACCCTTCTCTGTACCTGTTCACTTTTTAAGCCGGTACTGGATGTCTAGTTTTTCATTATCCAGCCGAAGTTCTTTTCCATAGAACCAAGCCTTCCAGGATGTTTCGTCATTTTCGAAAATGATTTTTCTATGTCGTGTGTCCACGATAGCACTCCCTTTTTCAAGCAATGTATCACCTGAAGTAATCGAGTAGTTTTTATTGTTATCTAAAGTGAACCACGTGTCCGTCAAATCTTGCACACTGCTTGCAGTCCGTATTTTGTAGATTTCCCATTTCCCAACTATACTATTTTCGAACGTTTGAAAGTCTGGAATCTCCTTAATTTTTCTAAATCTGAGCTCTGTAGTTCTGTAACCGTACTCCAAGCCAAAGAACCCAATTCCATTTGGTAGTCGTCGAAGTTCCCAATTTGTGTTAAACCATTTTTGATCGTCGCTACGAAGAAATAGATTTCTGGAGCTCAATCGATACATGCCGACCAGGTCGCCAGAGGTTTGAGAAACAGCAAAGCGGTTTCGTGATTGTATTTCTATGAAGGTCGGATTAAACATTTTGTCAAGTCCATCGACGTTCACTTCTTGCAAGGACCAAATTCCCTCAAGCTCTTCATCCAGTGCAGGTTGACAACCACCTAGAAGACTTAAAAACACAAAGAGTAGCAGACATTTGATAATGGACATACTGGAAGATTAGCAAACAGGGATGGAGCAAAAAACGTTCCAGCTCATCGATGAGAGGGATAGGTTTGAAATTCAGTAGTACATTTATTCTAGAATGTTGATACCATAATCTGATATGCCTATCCTGTTTTTACTCGCAAGTCTTGGCGTAGTTAACGGACTACTTGTTGGGGTATTCCTTATTGTAAGGAGGTCAAGACCAATTTCAGATAGATATTTTGGTGGACTGATTCTAGCGCTGAGCATTCGCATCGGCAAATCTGTATTTTTCTACTTCAGTGAAGATGTGGACAAGTTGATCCTTCAGGTAGGTCTTTCTGCATGTGTATTTATTGGCCCATTTTTTTACTTATACGTCAAATCAATACGAAGGAATGAACAGCATTTCAACCGAACCGACCTACTGCTTCTGTTGATTTTATTGGTGGCTATTGTATTCGTTGGAATTGTGTTTCCCTATCCAACTTTTCCTGAAATGTGGAATGGAAACATTATTTATTGGATATACGGCACATGGATACTATTCACTCTTCTGGGCCTTTACCAAAGTGCCGAATTGCTTAAGAAGAAGACTGTATCAACAAATAGGATTGGTGCGGGTGAGCGATACTTTGGCGTAATCGTCGGTGCGGTACTCTTTATCACCACAACCTATCAAATTGCTCTTTTTTTTGGTTTTGCATACATCTGGGGTGCTCTGGTCTTTTCCACCACTTTCTATTATTTAGGTGTTAGGGCTTTTCTGCTCAGGAAGTCCATCACTCCCAAAGTCTTTCAGCCTTTGGAGAATGGTGCAGTTTTACTAAGACAAGTTGAGGATCTTATGGAGAAGGAAAGGCTGTTTACAAATCGTGGACTGAACCTTGGTCTGGTTGCTGAACGAGCCATGATGTCGAAACACTTGTTGTCAAGAGTGCTGAATGAGGAATATGAGCGGGGGTTCTCGCATTATGTCAAGGAGCATCGTGTAAATGAAGCTAAGCAGCTCATACGTTCTCGACCGGAACTATCTCTGGAAGGCATTGGATATGAGGCGGGCTTTAGTTCTAAATCAGCTTTTTTCGAAGCATTCAAAAAAATTGTCAGTAGTACTCCTGCCGAGTACAAGAAGGAGATCGAACGATCTGCTGTTTGACACCAAAGTTGTACAGAATTATCATCCACTACTTCTTCAGGTCAATTTAGCTAGCTGAGAAGGCCTGCAATTCGTAATCTTGATCACAACATAAAATTGGATTGCATGAAACGAGCAACTTTCGTCTTGATATTTTCTCTGCTATTAACTCCGTCAATTGAGGCTCAGACTGATCAGGATTTAATAAAGAAGACACTATATAATTTCATTGACGGTACGACCTACAACTATCCTGATACAATATCTTCTGCCTTCTATCCGGATACCCGTATGTTTTTGTACAATGGAAGTGATACTGTTTGGATGGTCACATCTGAAGAATATGCTTCTTGGTACCAAAGGCGTGAGGCTGGAGTCAGCAACGGTAGAATTGGAAGTATTAGTAGCATAGATGTCGAACATGATGTGGCTTTTGCCAAAGTTCAGTTTGTTATTCCAGCATTTGGAAATCGATATTATGACCTTCTCCTCTTGAAGAAAATCCGAGGAGAATGGAAGATCATTGCTAAGTGTACCTCCGCTGAACCAATCCCTAAAACACCTCAAGAGATGATCGCTGAACCCGTGAAAGAAGTGGTGTTGGAAAACTTAAACCGACCGTGGAGCATGGCATTCTTGTCGGAGGAAGAAGTGATCATCGCTGAAAAAGATGGCGATTTGCTACTAGCTAATTTGTCTACGAAAGAGCGCAAGAAAATTGCTGGATTACCTACAGATGTTGGAAGAAAGATTCGTATCGATACGTCACGACATGAATGGGGAGTACTTCCACCAAATGCTCATGGACAAACTAGGAGTTTTAATGCTGGCTGGTTTCAGGTATTGTTGGATCCAGATTTTCGGAACAATTCTTATCTCTACTTGTCCTATTCGGCAGAAAATAAAGAACGAGCAAGCACCACGAAAGTGATCCGAGGAAAACTGGAAGGAAGCAACTTAGTTGAAGTAGAAACCCTCTTTTTGGCTGAACCTTACACACACGGATTATTTCATTATGGTGGCGGGATGATTTTTGGTCCCGATGGCAAACTCTACATTACGATCGGTGAACGCAACCTCTTTGAGCATCTCAATCCTGTACCACCGCTGTCTCAGGATGTCACGGATAAAAGAGGAAAAATAATTAGAATTAATCCTGATGGCTCTATTCCTTCGGACAATCCTGATTTTGGACCTGATGCGATTGATGGGCTCTATGCTACTGGAATAAGAGCTTCACAAGGTCTTGCTGTCGATCCGGCAACCAATAAAATCTGGTTCAGTGAACACGGTACAATCCAGGGAGATG
>JBDWQX010000109.1:0-4287 GCA_039986395.1 Cyclobacteriaceae bacterium | reverse complement strand
TTAAAGTGCTACCCACTTCTGCCTTTTATGCCTGGATGGAATTGCAAGGTAAAATCGGTAGCCAGAGCAAGTTTCCCAGAGTGCTTAAAAAGGAGAAAGCTCAGGATTGGAAGAAATTTCTTAGCGAGCAAAACATGGTGATAAGCTAGTGCCTCCATTTATCAATGGTATTCTCATTGGTCTGATATTTTTGTTTTCGCTCGGACCGGCGTTTTTCGCGCTTATACAAACCAGCATCCAGCATGGATTTAGGAAGGCAATGTTTTTTGCCATTGGTATTTCCCTGTCAGATGTACTTTTCGTATTAGTCATTCTTTTTGGTCTTGCAAAAATTCTGAATACTGACAGTTTCAAATTTTGGATGGCCATTTTTGGCTCGATCATGCTTACTGGCTATGCGATCTATTCTTGGGTTAAGAAACCGGTGGTGGAGGAGGTGGAGATGACAAATGATGCGAATTTCGCGAAGTATGCTCTTAAGGGTTTTGTTTTAAATGGCCTAAATCCATTCATAATTGTCTCTTGGGCTACCTGGGTTGGAACGGTAGCAGTAAAATTTGATTACAATTTCGCTCAGCAATTGCAATTCTTTGTGGGGATGTTGGTGTCGATTCTTAGCTTAGATCTGATAAAAGCCTTTGTTGCGAACAAGCTGAAGCATATGATCACGGTCAAGTTTGTTCGAAAAATGAACAGAGTAGTGGCAGTGATAATTTTTGTGTTCGCCTTACAAGTAGTTTACTACTTGTTCGATAACTACGCATAAAAAAAGCACGACCATTTGGACGTGCTTTATGCAATTTCTTTTCTCTTAACTACTTCGTCGTAAATCCGAATACTTTATGATTGGAAGATTCTTGACCTTTGGCCTCAACCACCACGGTGTAGGTGTCAGCGATGGGATTTAGGTAATTTGAGATATCCACTTTCAAACCTGTTGCTTTTAGATCTGAACTCCCATTTACCGAAATGATGAACTCTTTTTCCTGCGTACTTTTCACGAACACTTTTGTATCAATGGGATAAACGGGTTGACCGCTTTCAAAACCTAGAGGGTTTTCCGTGAAGAAAAGTTGAATCTCTTCTGGTTTTTCGCTTTGACTTATCCCTAACATTTCTCCAAATGAGAGGGTGAAGTTGAAGGTGATTGCAGAGGTAAGGAGAACGATGAACTTTATCATAACTGTGTGATTTATTACTATAACTGTTGTACTAATTTAACATGGCTAACGAGTAAAACCCTGAGTTCGTATTTCGAAAAATGGCAATTTTCGTTAAGTCGATTGAAACAGATGGTGAACACCCGATTTTTCAGGATGAAATACTGGTTACCTTCTGATGGAGAAAAAAGGCTGCTAGAGCCTTTATTTCTAAGCTTTTAGATCTCTTTTATTTAAAATGAATACGATGAGATAGGTGAAGATTACCAACCACCCGGTAGCGATCAGCCATTCATACCATAGCACGTTGTCTTGAATTTCCTGAAAGAAGTATCGCTGAAATGGAACGTGTATTAAATTGTTGACTGAGTAGACTGGAAAGAATTTCGCAAGCGAAGCAGTCTGATCTTTGATAGGATCAGCGTGCTCCAGAATAGCAGTAACGATCGGCTCTAAGAACGATGAGTAGAAGAATAGCAAAACAATAGCGAAACCTGCTTTCTTGATCACAAGTCCTACTAGGAAGGCAAGCATACTGAAGACCACCAATTGATAGAAGTAAGCAACTACAAATTCTAGTTCGTCCAATACATATTTGATATCTGTGACGCTGGAGTAGATAAAGCCAGTAACCAACCCAGAGGTGAATAGCACGATGGTGCAAATAGCTGCAAGAAAGAGGACGAGTGAGAACTTGGAGAGAATGAACTCCTTTTTGCTAACGCCATCAATAATGTTTTGCCTCATGGTGTTATAGGACAAGTCATTATTAACCGAGATGATTACAATAAAAGCAATCAGAATTTTGATAAAAGAACCCATCCAGGACGTGTTCTGCCAGATATCGGGAAAATCGTAGATTGGGATCATGGTTGGATCAAGCCCATCAAAATCAGCACCCAAATCTCTCAACCATTCAAGAACGAAGACACCACCATTTGTGATGACTAATTGAGCAAGCAAATAGATTCCAAACAAAACCCAGAAGATTCTGTAGTGCTTTAGCTTTAGCCATTCCAGTTTAAATGCTCTAATCATTTTCTTTCAATATTTTCAAGAACTCTTGCTCCAGTGACTTGGACTGCTGCAGGACTTTTTTCAGCGTGATGCCTTGGTCAAAGCAATACTTATTTAGATCTCCTGAGGAATGACCTTCTTTGAGCTGCACAAATAGAGATCCATTTTCCACTGTTATCTTTTCCATTCCAGCGTATGCCTCTAGGCTTGTAGCGAGTGCCTTCAAATCAATTGCTGAAACTTCCACTACGTTGGTGTCCCCAAGAATATCGAGGACGGATCCTTCGTGAAGTTTTTCTCCACTTTTCAAGACGCAGAAATGAGTGCATACTTTTTGAACCTCATCCAGCAAGTGGCTGGCCATGATTATTGTTTTCCCGTCTGAAGCGATCTGCTTGATCAAATCTCGTACTTCAGCGATCCCTTCAGGATCTAGTCCATTGGTGGGTTCGTCAAGAATTAGTACTGGTGGATTCGAAAGGAGTGCGGCTGCAATAGAAAGACGTTGCTTCATTCCTAAACTGTAGGATTTGAATTTGTCATTACGCCTTTCATACAGATTAACTTTTTTTAGAATATTATCGATGTTGTCATTGCCGCAGTTTTTTATATGCCCAACGATGCGAAGATTTTGAACAGCTGTCAAATAGCTGTAGAAACAAGGTGTTTCAAGGATTGACCCAATCTGCTGTCTTGCCTTGATATTATTCATCCCGTCAAACCATTCAAAATCGCCAGCGGATGGGGCCACTACTTCCAGAATCATTCCTAGTGTAGTGGTTTTCCCACTACCATTAGGTCCAAGTATACCATACACTTGTCCGGCGTCTACAGAGAGGTCTAAGCTGCTTACAGCGGTGATCTTACCAAAGTGCTTGGTTAGTTTGTTAATTTTAAGAACACTGCTCATTTGCCTAACTGTTTCGTTAGCAAGCCAAGCATGTCCCCGCCTTCAAACGTTTGAATGAGTTTGGGAATTTTTTGAAAGGGTATTGCACCACGCAAGTAAAACGCGGCAACATTTCCGTTTGACCCAGTTACACCGACATACTCTTCATCTTTACCAAGAACAATTAAGTCAATCTTACCAGACATAGCAATGTATTCCTCGTAGCCAATATTCCGATATTCATTTGTCCAATCTGTAGACTCAGATTTAGAGGTGTTGGTATTCAGTGTATAGATGAGCAGTTTTTCAACATCGTTTACCAATTCATAAAAATCGGGATCCTTTTTGATGTTGACCATTCGCAGGGTGCTTGGGTATAAGCACAACTTTAGGTTATTTCGGTCTTCGGCAAAATCCTTGATTATTGATTCTTGTGCCAGAGCAGAAACCGAGATCAGTAGTAGAAGTATGGAGAGTGTTTTTGACATTTCCTTTCAAATGTAAGTCCTTGTAAATAATAAACCCAGGCTACCAATACCATGCACGATCGGCAACCCAGGCTAATGAATAATTTTACTTATTCGTTATCGTCATCGTCGTAATCATCATCCAGCTTTTTCAGGTGCTGCATTCCATGGATACTCATTGAACTTGCCAGCTTAGAGATTTTTTTCAAATCAATCTCTCCATACAGACTGAGTAGTGCAAACTTACTTTTACCACCTGCCACAAGTATTAACTCAGAAATTTTACCGCCGCTTTCTTTGATGGAAATTTTCACGTTTTCGTCAGCGTCTGTGATTGTCATCAACTCTTCGTACCCCTCTTTGTCCACATCGGCCACTGCGCTGTTGAACAACTTTTTTGATTCTGAGGCTTCGACGTTTTCACCTACCACAGCTTTCAATCCTTTCAATTTGCTGATTGCGTCAAGAAATTCCTTTTGATCATCCGTGTTTGCGTCCATCTCAGTGAAGAGCGAAAACATCTTGCTACTGACGGATACTTTTGTGAAATCTTCGTCACCAGAAAACTTCTCAAAGTACTTGGTCATTACTGATCCCTGAGCGAAGGCGAGATTGCCAGCGCTTAGAACTAAAACTATTGCTATTATCTTTTTCATCGTTGTCTTTTTTAAAATGGTCAATTCTTTTTCATCTTCCAACCCATGTTGGAAGCTTATTGGTTTTGATTTCCTCCCTTGATTATAATGCTTCTGAG
>JBDWQX010000108.1:0-43619 GCA_039986395.1 Cyclobacteriaceae bacterium | reverse complement strand
ATCTTAGAAATGCTAGAAAGGAATGATTTAAATAAAGGGCATACCTACCAACAGCAGCTAGGTTCTTTAGCCAACTTATATATTACAATGAAGCGTTACAACGAAGCTTTGCAATTGTACGACCGTCAAATTGAAATATACAAATCAATCAACAGCAACTTTCGAACAGCCTACTATTACGAGAGCATTCTCATTGAGAAAGGACAAGCACTGGCAGGCTTAAAACGTGTACAAGAATCTGCTGAAATTTTTGAAGAAGTCTTGAACTTTTTCGAAAGAAATGACGCTGATAGAGCCGTTCTATCCAACGTCTATTTATACAAAGGAATGAGTGAGTTGTTGGCTGAACAATATCAAAATGGGCTACAAAGTTTGAATAAAACGCTAGCCATTCAACGAGCGAATGATCGAGCAAGGACTACAGATGCGGTACCCACCTACAGCAATATTGCTGAAGTTTATGCCGGTTTGAAACAGTTCGATAAAGCAGTTACATACATGGATTCTGCGCTCTGGATCAATCAATTTAATTCTGAGTTTCATCCAGACTCAGTTGGGCGAGTTGGTATACTGAGATGGCAGATAGAAATGTACAATGATAAGTTAGAGATTTTGAAACAAGGGTGGGAACATGAAAAAGATAATTCCATGTTAGATCTTGCGTTTGACGTCATTGAAAGAGGAAATCTTACCCTTGATTATACTAGAAAAGTCTTGGTGAGCGATGAAAGTAAATTGCGTATTGCAGAAGATTTTTATCAATACGCAGTTTATTTCAACTTACAGAAATACAATCTGACAAATGCGGATGAGTATTTATGGAAAGCACTTTCATTTACAGAAAACAATAAATCTTTTCTGCTGAATAGTCTAACAAGCCAAAGGCAAATAAGCAAGGATTCTGAATATCACAAACTGCTGGATCAAAGAGAAGAGTACAAGCAAGTAATGAGTTCCTATGCAGCACAAGATGACATTAATAATCAATACATTTTTTACGCCAAACTAGACTCTATACAGTCGAAGGTTGATGAATTTGCTGACTATAAACACTATCGAGAAATAAACAAAGAATGGTTAAGTGCGCAGTTTCCAGAGGCTTCAATATTGAGCGCACATGTAAGTTTTAACTCTGTTGATTTCTTTCTGGTAAATGATGCAGGATTGAACTTCAAGCAAATAGAAATAGATTCTGCGTTTGCTAGCGATGTTATTGCACTTAGAAAATCGTACAGCTCACCTGAATCAAAAGCTTTGCGATTGAGCTGGTTTGACCCACTCATGGAGTGGCTTGAGCCTCAGTTGAGCAATAGGCTTATAATCATCCCTGATGGAATTCTTAATTATCTACCATTTGAGTTATTAACTCACTCAGCTAGTCAGGAACAATTTCTGCTGGAGAAGACCAATATTACCTATCTGAATTACATCGCTCAGCCGTTAAGGAATACATCGGGTGGGAGGTCGCGCGCGAACGATATGATTAGTTACGCTCCGGAATTCTACAGTCAATCAACGTTGGCTAGTGCTGATGTCGTGAGAGGTGATTTAGCTGGGCTGCCTGGTGCGATTGAAGAGGCCACCCTGGTTAAGGATCTGTTCAAGGGAGAATCCTTTACTAAGCAACAAGCTACTGAGACTGCTTTTAAAAAAACCTCTCAAGAAATTGGGTTAATCCATCTTGCAACTCACGCCATTATAGATGATGCCAATCCGAACCTTTCTCGTTTAGTCTTTAGCCTGGAAAATGATAGTCTAAATGATGGCTACCTTCATGCGTACGAAATTTCGAATTTGGAATTGGAGGCTCAATTAGTAACACTAAGTGCTTGCAACACTGGATTTGGAAAAATCAAGAAAGGAGAAGGAGTTATGAGTCTTTCTCGCTCCTTTGCTTATGCGGGAGTTCCTGCCACAATAGTAAGTCTCTGGCCAGCCTCTGATAAATCCACCCCTGAATTAATGAAATACTTTTATCAGAACCTAAAAGATGGTCAGGCAAAAGATGTGGCCCTTAACAATGCCCGAAAGCAATACCTTGAAACGGCCACAGGCAAAGCGAGACATCCGTTCTATTGGGGTGGGTTTGTTTTAATCGGCGATAATCGTCCACTAGAAGCCCCTCAAAACAATATGATCTGGATCTTGCTGTTATTCACAGCTGTGATCGTCACTGCCACTGTGGTAAGGAGAAGAAGGCAGTAAAATTTCCATCTCAATTTATTCTGATTAATGCTTTTTCTAGGTGGTGGACTTTTTGCAATTCGTCTTTAGATGATAAAGACTATTTTTCCTCATATGTGCCTACCTGTTGTGTCCCTTTTTTTAGTTGACTAACTTGGTTAAATGAAGGTACCATTCATTACCCAACTGCTATTATTCGCTACACTCTTTTCCTTTTCACAAGAAAAATCCGAAAAAGATATCGCTTGGGATTTAGCGAAAAAGGCCGCTGAGCTCGGAAATAATAATCAGATCGATAGTTCGAGATATTACTATCATTTGTCAATTGATGCCTATCAAAAATTGTCAACAGAAAAGGGTGACAATTGGTATAGAGAAGTACTCAATCTGAATGAAGATCTTGCTCAATTGGATTATCGAACTGGAAAGTTCGAGAAGGCTCTTGAACGAATGAATGAGATAATCCCAGAAGTTGAGAGATACTATCCCAATCAACAAATTCATGCCAATGTTATGAAAGTCAAAGGAATAGTATTCATAAACATGGGTAATTACGATAGCACAGTTTACTACTATAAAAGATCTTTAGAAATTGCGAACGGAATACCAGATTTTCCTCAAAGACCGCTTGGCTTTACCCTAAACAATCTCGGTCATATTTACTCCGTTCTGGGGCAATATGACTTGAGTAGAGAGTATCACAATCGAGCCTTGGAATTACGAAAGAGAATCCACAATAACAAACCACATATGGATGTAGCTCAGTCTTATCTGAATTTTGGAAACATAGAGTATTTCACGGGAAACATTGATACCGCGCTCTCTTATTGGGACAACGTTGTTGATATCACTGAGTCCACGAAAAGTGCAAACCTAAGTTATTCGTCTATGGCACTTTCTAACCTTGGTGAGGTTTATAAAGAACAAGGCGAACTGGAAAAAGCGCTCAAGTACACCAGTAAATCTTTGAAAGTTAAAAGAGCCTACTATGGTGAAAATCACACACGCACAGCAAATTCATATGCCACTTATGCAAGTGCTCTTTTGGAATTAAACAGAACAGAAGAAGCGATCGAGAATTTTGAGAAATCTATCAGTATTAAAATTGCAAGTGTCGGCACAAAGCATCCTGATCTTGCTGAAATTTTCAATAATTATGGACGGTTATTTCTATCAAAAGGTGAACATAAAAAAGCCGTTGAATACTTTCAAAAAAGCCTAATAGCTAATGTTCCCGCCTTTGAAGATAGTGTTGATGTCAATAGCACTCCAGACGTAGGTGCTTATCTAAGTCCCATCATCTTAATGGACAGCTATGAATTGAAATTATCCGTAGCAAAAAAATCTCCCGACCTTGTCTCCCACGATTTTATTGAGCGACACCTTAATTCCGCTGACCAATTCATAAAAGCCATCCGGATTAATACAACTACAGCATCAGATCAAATACAATTAGGAGAACGATTCAGTCAGATTTATGAATATGGACTTGAACATGCCATAAATAAATACGCCCTTAATCCATCAATAGAAGTCGCCGAGAAAGCCTTTGAATTTTTTGAAAAAAATAAGTCCATAGCACTAAATTTTTCATTGAAAGAAAATGATGCGCGAAACTACCTCGATATGCCAGCTGGATTAATAAAGGAACTTGATTCTATACGCAGGATGATAGAGTCCACTCAGACCTATCTTTTATCTCATAAAGAAGATGATAGCACCAATACAGCTCTCTTTAACTTTAAAAGGCAATATGAAAACCAAATAGCTGATGTTGAGAATGATCATCCGAATTATTATGCTTACAAATATGACTTAAGTACCCCAACGATTTCAGATGTTCAGAACTCCTTTTCCAGTCAAAGCGATGGATTGGTTGAGTACTTTTTTGGCGATTCTACACTTTACGTTGCTCTAGTTGCTTCATCCAACCAATATTTTCTCAAAATACCAACTAGTGATTCGCTCTACAATGCCATCATCAATCTAAGAAAAACCATCACGAATCAAGAAGAATCATTTTTTGAAATTTCGCGAGCACTTTACAAGCAAATTTTTCAACCAATAGATGAATTGGCCACCCGCGAAGAAATAATAAATCTTACGATAATTAATGATGGGATTTTAAACATGCTTCCCTTTGAATTATTAAACAATGGTGACGATTATCTTCTCAACAGGTATACCATCCGATATGCTAACTCCATGTCACTGATGCTGAGAAATGCTGAGAATAGGCAAAAAAGTAGCAACCTAATAAGCTTTGCACCAATTTTTGAAGGCAATTCTGATCAAGCTAATCGAGACGTTATTCGAGGAGAATTGGGTTCTCTTCCAGGAGCCGTAGAGGAAGCTACTAGTGTGAGTATCTTTTTTAACGGAAAGTCAATAATTGAGAAAGAGGCAACTGAAACTTCATTTCGATCTCAAGCCCATGAATTTGGAGTAATCCATCTTGCTACGCATGCCATTATCGATGATAACAATCCAGATAATTCTAAGCTGGTTTTTTCCTCAGAAGATAGCCTGAACAATGACGGATACCTCCATGCATACGAGATTTACAATCTCGACTTAAATGCGCAACTGATTACGCTAAGCGCCTGCAACACGGGATTTGGAAAAATCAAGAAAGGTGAAGGTGTGATGAGTCTTTCACGTGCATTTGCTTATGCCGGAGTGCCCTCAACCGTCGTAAGTCTTTGGCCAGCTTCAGACAAATCAACGCCTGAGTTGATGAAGTTTTTTTATCAGAATCTAAAAGATGGGCAAGCCAAGGATGCCGCCTTAAATAGTGCTCGGAAACAATACCTTGAAACAGCCACAGGCAAAGCGCGTCACCCATTCTACTGGGGCGGTTTTGTGTTGATCGGAGATAACAAACCACTCGATTCAGGTAGTAACATGCTTATCTGGATGATGCCGATAGCCATCGTCATGATCGTGGCTGCTGGTGTCTACAGAAGAAAGAAGAAAAAAGTCTAGAGTTCTTTGCTAAGAGCTTTCGCTCGCTCACCAAACTCTTGAGAATCAGAAAGCAGATCTAATAACTCTCTTGCCTCGACAGTATTCTTCAATCTAGTTTGAATCAAGGCTGAATACCAGATAGCAGCCTCCTGATAGTCATTTTCAGATTCAGCTACTTTGCGAAGATCACTAAGTCCATCTTGGTAGTTTCCGGTTTCCAGAAAGCAAAGCCCTCGGAAAAACTGCGCAGGCTGATCTTCTGCATTTTCTTTTAGAAGCTCTGTAAATGTTGATGCTGCAAGATCATAATCCTTCAAGTCATATGCTGAGTAGGCTTTCTCTTTCAGGTTCGAGGTTTCATCCCCTCTCAAAGCTGTGAATTCATAGTTTGGATAGGATTCGTAGTATTGGTCAAAGAGACTTCCACTCTCAGGTCTCAATAGAAAAGTAAACGTTGCTACCAGGGCGATTGTAGCAGCAATCGCCAGATAGGCTGGCTTAATCTGGCTTGTAGCTTTCTTGCCTTCAAAGCTCGAAATTTTTTCTCTGAGTTCATCTCTTGACTTTTCCTCCACAGCAGACCTCATCCCGATTTCAAAAGCCGCCTCTTTTTTTTCCTCTGAAGTCATTTCTTCCTCATAAGCCTTTCGCTCTTCATCGGTAAGGGTGCCCTGTATGTATTTCTCGAACTTATCCATTGGTATGTGGTTTACCCAAAACATTCGTTCTGATTTTCTCGATACACCGTTTCTTGGTGGTTCTTGTCACGCCCTCATTCTTATGACCCATCTCTCTTGCAATTTCGGTCATTGATTTCTTGTCAAAGTAAAAGAGTTTAAGAATAGTCTTGCAGGGCTCACCAATGGTCTCCAGCATATTCGTTGCCAATTCCTTTGCTGATCTAAAAATTTCATCCATCCCTTCTTCCTTCGCCAAAAACTGATAATGCTCGACAAGTTCACCTGCATGTCGTTCTCTCCTTCCCTCCCTCTCAAACTGCTGCCTGACTCTATTTTTACCAATTCCGAACAAATAGGTCTTCACCGTACTTTCCAGTTCGACAAGTGTTCCTGAAATAACTTTTTCAAAAAAAATTGTCAATGTGTCTTGATAATGATCGAGCGCATCTTCCTCAGAGATGGAATATTTTTCCTTGCTCCAATTCACAAACTCACTCCGGTTGCTCGCATAAATTCCTTCCATTGCTTTTTCATCACCAGATCGAATCCGGCTCAGAAGCTCTTTTTCACGGTTAAAAAAAATGGTTTTCAAGTATTAGTCTTTGGATCTGCAAAATGTGAACACACTCAAATAAAAATAAAAATAATCCAATTTCATGTTCACATTTTTAAAACGGCAGGACTAAAGGGAAACAAAATCGCAATACGCCATGAAAAAGCCTTACGTATTTTTTCTCTTTTTGCTCACAATGTTATTCGCTGGGAGTAGCACTGCACAATCTATTTCTTATAGATCTTCATTCAATTTCTCAGCTGGAGTCACTTTCACGACCAGCGAAAGTGTTCTCACTGAAGAAACACAACCAACTGATGTGATCTTCTCTCAAGATGGTTTGAAAGTATTCATATTAGGCCTTGAAGACGAAATTAATCAATACACGGTTGCAACTCCTTTTGACATCAGCACTGGAATTTCCCATGACGGAACATATAATGTAGGTACAGAAGAAGGAAACCCATTCTCCATCAAATTCAATCACGACGGTTCGAAGTTCTACATTCTTGGAACAGCAACAGATCGGGTTTATCAATACAGCTTGTCAGTTCCCTACGATATAACCTCCACAGTAACTTTGGATGGCAACTATTTTGTCGGATTAGGCAACCCCAATTCTTTTTCTTTTAACAATGACGGCACGCGTTTCTATGTTGGAACAACATCAGGACATCAAATCCATCAATATAATCTAACTAATCCATATGATGTAACCTCTGGTGTGATAACAACTGCTGGGTCTTCCGATCCATTTCCTTACAGTGTCTATGACTTTCTCCTTACCAATAATGGAGCAGAGGTTTTCATCCTCAATACTACCGACGGAATAAATCATTTTGCCCTGACCACGCCATATGACATAAGTTCGGGTCTCACTGAGATAGGTGAAGTCCTATCGGTTTCATTACAGGAAAGTAGTGCGCGCGGATTTACTTTTAACCCTAGCGGCAATAGGTTTTTCCTTATTGGTTTCTTTGGAAGAGATATCAATCAATTCGAGTTAAATACGCCCACTTATTCTGAAGCAATATTTAATGACGGCTCATTCACTGACACGTTCAATAGTTTTGGTTTAGTGGACGAAACGTTTTCAAACCCAGGAGGAACATTGGTTTATAATACAGATTATCAAATCTCTAATCTTCCTGCAGGATTAACTCCTCTTGTTCAAATTTCAAGCTCTGGTCAATACGGCTCGATTAGTTTAACAGGCAATGCGACAAATCACCAAAACATAAATGATGTTGCAAGCCTAATTTTTACATTTAACAATTCTGCATTTGCAGGAGGCGATGCGTCTGCTGTAGTAAATGCTGTCGGGGCCAGTACTGGTATCTCTCTGGACTTCAGAAACAATAGCACACCGATAGTTTCGTATGGAAGGCTTCCCAATTTGATCGGAACCACAGCCAATACTTCTACATTCAGTATTGCTGCACAGGATGGTTCCCCTGAAGACATGGCTTTCAATCCAAGTGGTAGCAAGGTCTTCGTGCTAGGATCTATTTCAAATACGATTTACGAGTACAACCTCACAACACCCTTTGATATCACGTCTGGAGTTTCATACAGTGGAAATAGTCATTCTGTAGGTACGGAAGAATCTATTGCCAATGGCTTGGAATTTAGTTTGGATGGATTAACCATGTTTATATCCGGCAGAGGACATGATGAAATCAATCAATATAGCCTTTCATCCGCATACGACTTATCGAGTACCATTTCACATCAAGGAGTTTTAGATATATCATCGCAGACAACCAATCCGCACGGACTTGCGTTTAGCCCAGACGGTAGAACACTACTTGCTTGTGGCGATGATATCTATCAATACAATCTGACCACACCATTCGATATTACATCGGGTGTTTCCTATGAAACCTTTTTCAATCAAACATCCATTGTAACGGAAATTGAATTTGGACCAGACGGAACTCAACTTCTTTATCTGAATAGCAATAGGGCGTTTGGGATTTATGATCTTTCTGTTCCTTACAGCATTGCAGGAGATGTCACCGGTGGCTCATCATTTAGTGTGTTGGCCCAAGATGGTTCTCCCAGAGGTATAGGCTATAGCCCTGACAGACGGAAATTATTCATGGTAGGTATCAGCAATGACAATATCCATCAGTATCCTATTTCACCAAATAAATTTGAAGAGTCATTTGATGACAATGGTACAGTCATGGGCTCTGTCTCTCTTCGTGTTGTTGATGATCAGTTTAATAATGCTGGCAGCACATTAACTCAAAACGTCGATTACACTGTTGTTGGGCTTCCAGCTGGCTTGTCTCCCTTATTAACCGTTTCTGCAAATGGCTTAACTGCAGATCTAACACTTGCAGGAACTGCCAGCAACCATTCGATTGGAGATGCTGTGTCAAATCTTAATTTTACATTTAATAATTCGGCATTCGTGAATAGCAATGCAGCAAGTGTTATTAATGCTGTAGGCTCGGATACTCATTTTTCAATTGATTATAAGGATTTAGAAGGTGTCATTTTTGGCACTGATTCCTACGTTCTCACAGGACTTACATTTGACAACAATCCAATATCAGTAGCTACGGAAACATTAGCTCCACGTGATATTTTATTTAATAATGACGGAACTAAAATGCTTGTTCCTGGCTCAAATGAAGGAGTCATTATTCAATATTCCTTAACCACTCCTTATGATGTGTCTTCTGGGATTTCCGTTGACGGAACACCTCTTGATGTCTCTGCAGAGGAGACTATTCCATCAGGCATTAGCTTTAACAACGATGGCACCAAATTTTATCTCATTGGGCTAGGTCGAGACAGACTGCATCAATACAGTCTTGGGACACCATATGACCTGAATGGTACTGTGACACATGAAGGGGAAATGCCATTTACGAATGGCATTGGGGTTACTTTTAGCTCAGATGGGTCAAGGATGTTCCTAACGAGTGGGGCCGTAATTTCTCAATTTGTTTTAAATGTTCCGTATGATATTACGGCTGGAACCGGACTAGTTGCAACCTCCGGAACAACCGGTAGCAACGCGTATAGCCCTTCTTTTTCACCAAATGGAAGAGAGTTATTTATATTAAGTGGCTCTCATCGGAACATTTACCGTTTCCCTCTTTCTAATGCATTTGATATTTCAGATGGATTAACACATACTGAGCTAGTCAACGTTTCCAGCCAGGATACCAGCCCTGGTGGAATGGCTATTTCACCTAATGGTAAAACATTCTATATTTCTGGGCTAGTCGGTGATGATATTAATGTGTTTCATCTTCCTGGAATTGGTTTTACTGAAGTTTCTGCGAATAGCGGTGCTTTGGATGGCACTTATATCTTCAGCCTAGTTGGAGATGCTTTTGTAAATGCTAGTGGCACATTGGCCGAAGGATCACACTTCAATATCACAGGTCTTCCGCCAGGATTATCAGGAAGTATGTCTGTTTCGGGAGATGGGAGCTCTGCAACACTCTCTTTGGCAGGAAATGCCGCCGATCATCAGAACGCAGATGACATCACCACTGATATTCAGGTGGCCTTCCTAAATGCTGCATTTGTATCTGGAGATGCCTCAAGCGTGGGTAACTCAACAACTAGCATAAATTCTGATTTTGATTTCACCGATAATGGAACTCTAACATATGTTCCTGAAATATTTAGAGAAACATACGTGAACGAAGGTGAAATTGATGGCTCTATGACCATTCAGATCTCAGGAGAAACATTCTCCAGTCCTGGCCTTCTAACCTCTGGAGTAGACTACAGCATTGCAAACGTTCCTTCAGGCTTAACACCACAGTTATTTGTAGCCGCTAATCGTTTATCAGCTGCGTTGACATTCTTGGGCAGTTCTGAAAATCATCAAGATGTAAATGACTTATCCGATTTAGTATTCACCTTCGAGAATGCAGCATTTACCACCAGCGATGCAGCATTTGTATTCAATGCCACCGGAGCAAGCAGTGGCTCATCAATAAATTTTTATGATAACGAACCTCTTATTACATATGGCTCTCGCTTCGATTTGACTGATGAAACACCCACCCTAGCTGCATCATTCAGCGTAGTGAATGAGGATGATGGTCCTGGTGGAATGGCATTTAGCAATGATGGCATGAAGATGTTCATGGTAGGCTTTACAAATGACAGGGTATTCGAGTATGACCTTTCTACAGCCTTTGATGTTTCATCGGGAGCTTCATATAGTGGCAATTCATTAGATATATCCACAGAGACATCCTCGCCGGGAGATATTCACTTTAGTACAAGTGGAAGTACTATGTACATAATGGATGGAAGTGGTGACGAGGTGGAGCAGTACGGACTAGCTACGCCTTATGATTTAGCAACTGTCACTCACGCAGGCAGTTTTGATGTGGGATCTCAGGATATTCAGCCAGCTGCTATAACGTTTAGCAGTGATGGTGAACGGATGTATATGATTGGTTCATTTAATAATCAAGTACATCAATACTCCTTGTCCGTTCCTTTTGATGTAACCTCACCTGTGTCTTATGATGGGACTCCCTTTACAGTAATCGACAGGAATTACACCGGTATTTCGATTTCCAAAAATGGTAAAAGATTATTTGTTGCAAATGGTCCATTCCCAGGTGCCGCTTACATCAGACAATATGATTTTAGTACTCCTTTTGACATCACTGATGGCTTAGCGGAAGTCGGAAGCTTCTATTTAGACACACAGGGGCCTAGTGATTTTGAAGTCAGCCCTGATGGAAAGAAACTTTTTATTCTAAGAGCATCTGATGATGCGGTCCTTCAATACGACCTTCCATTTGATGGCTTTGATGAGGTGACAAAAAATAATGGTGAGGTAACAGGATCGCTCCATTTAGAAATACGTGACGAAAGATTTACCAATGCGGATGGTACCATGACTTATGGGTCAGACTATTCTCTTACGAATCTTCCCTCAGGTTTAGTTGCCACCCTGGATGTTGATACGGATGGGTTTTCTGCGACACTTTCTCTCTCAGGTAATGCGGCTGATCATCAAGACATAAACGACGTAGAATTACAGTTCACTTTCAACAACTCAGCCTTTGAGGGTGGAAATGCTGGAAATGTTATGAATTCGTCAGGAGTTGGAAGTACAAGGTTCATCGACTTCAATGACAACAATCCGGTTGTTCTCTACGGGGATCCACTAAGCATGGCCAATGCAGCATATTCTGGAACCTCTTTTGACCTTTCTGTTCAAGACGGCTATCCTACTGGATTAGCATTTAATGCGGATGGTACAACGATGTTCATAACAGGTGGCGACAACTCGTTTGTTTATGAATACAGTTTGTCCACTGGATTCGACCTAACAAGTACGATCGCCTACACCGGAACTTCACTGGATGTTTCTGTAGAGTCTGACACTCCTGAAGATATGTACTTATCAACCAATGGAACCAGGTTATATATTTTATCATATAATGGTATTGTTGCGCAGTACAATTTACCAACCGCATTTGATCTTACTAGTGCGGTCTACAGCGGAAACACATACGATCCAACTGTTCAAGGAGATGATGTATACTCATTAACATTCAGTTCAGACGGATCAAAAATGTATGTAGTAAGTACTTCGACAGAAGCGATCAATCAATACAGTCTTTCAACTCCTTTCGACTTGTCTACCATTAGTTATGATGGCAATCCTTTGGATGTTTCAAATGAAGAATATAGTCCCACAGGAATCGTATTCTCTCAGAATGGACATTATCTATTGGTCGTTGGTGACGGAGAGTACGCAGCGGCTAGATATATTTTGAATACTCCTTTTGATGTAACTCAGGGAACCACCTTCGATGGTTTACTCTTCGATCTAAGTGCTCAAAATGATGGCCCTTCTGGTGTTGGATCATCTCCAGATGGTTCAAGACTCTTTGTTCTTGATGGGAGTAATTCAGACATTGAGCAGTACAACATTGATGCTGGCGGGTTCATTGAAACTATAGCCAATAATGGAACACTAGAGGGGTCTGCTACTATTTACATGATAGATGACACCTTCACCAATGCTGGAGGTACACTTAATCTTGGTTCAGACTATGGAATCAACAATTTACCTGCTGGCTTCACTCCAACACTAAGTGTCGCGGCTGATGGGTATTCTGCTACATTGACAGTCACTGGTTCTTCAGCGAGTCATGGAAATGCAGATGACATTGCTTCATTACAGTTCAACTTCTCTAACTCAGCATTTACAGATTACAACGCAAATGAGGTTGGAAATGCAATCAATCATTCCAGTATTCTGGGCATTGATTATCGTCCAAGTGCAGAAAATGATATCACGTCTTTTACTTTCAGTGAAATTGAAGCACCGGCAACCCTTAATACAGGTACTCATACGGTGGATGCAGAAGCGGTTGCAGGGACAGATATTTCTGCGATCACTCCTACTATATCCATTTCAACTGCATCAGCAATCAGTCCCAATACTGGAGTAGAGCAAGATTTCACGTCAACAGTCATCTACACTGTGACGGCAGAAGATGGAACGCCGCAAAGTTGGAATGTTACAATAACCGAGGCATTAGCAACACCTACAGACATCACCATGTCTGATCCATCGATTGACGAGAATCAGTCTTCAAATTCAGCAGTAGGAACTTTTTCCAGTGCAGATGCAAGCTTCAACGACAGTCATGTCTATGCACTAATAGCAGGAGCTGGAGATAATGACAATGGTTCATTTACAATTGTTGGTGATGAATTGAGATCAGCAGGAGTTTTTGATTTCGAAACCAAAGACACCTATTTCATTCGAGTGGAAACGAACGATGGAAATGGTGGCCTGTTTGAAAAAGCGTTTACCATCTCGATCAATGATGTGAACGAAATTCCGACAGATATCGATCTCACAGATATGGATATCGATGAGAGTAATCCAATCGGAACTTCCATCGGAACACTTTCAACAACCGACGAAGATCTGGGTCAATCATATACCTATACGCTTGTTGCTGGTGCTGGCGATGCTGACAACGCATCCTTCGCTACATCGGGCGACCAGTTACAAAGTGCTGAAGTATTCGATTTCGAGACAAAGACTACCTATTTCATTCGAATTGAAACGAATGATGGAAACGGTGGTACATACGCAGAAGCATTTACGATTTCGATAAACGATCTTCCCGCCTCTGTAACTTCGCTTGATCTTACCAGCCAGACTGTCAATGAAAATGAAGCATCAGGCACAGTGGTTGGTGATTTCCTAACTTCTGGTGAAGACCTTTCTGGCTCGTTTACCTACACATTCGCAACTGGTGCTGGAGACACAGATAATTCTTCCTTCTCCATTTCTGGTGACCAATTGTTGACAGCTGCTAGCTTCGACTTTGAAACTAAGAATAGCTACTTCATTCGGGTGATGACGGACGATGGAATTGGGAACACGCTCGAAGAGATGATCACGGTTTCTGTAACTGACGTTTCCGAGGTTCCAACAGACATTATGCTAAGTGCCACTTCTTTAACTGAAAACAACGGAATCAATGATGTAGTCGGAATGCTCTCCACCACAGACGTGGATGCTGGGGAAACTTACAGTTACACTTTGGTATCAGGAAGTGGTGATACAGACAATGCATCCTTCAACATAAGCGGATCCAATTTGCAAGCGGGAGAAATCTTTGACTTTGAAACCAAAAGCAGTTATTCCATTCGTCTGCAGACAAATGATGGAAATGGTGGAACGTATCAAGAAGCATTTACGATTTCGATTGTAGACGAAAACGAGAGTATCGTTGTCGCCTCCCCGATCGCAGATCAATTGCTCAATGAGGGTTTCGCAAGTTTTGAAATAGATTTAGGTCCGGTCTTTTCTGATGAAGACGGTGACCCGCTGACCTACTCGGCTTCAAGTTCCGATGAAAATGTGGTCACAGTTGCTACTGCAGGTTCAACTTTGACCATCACAGAAGCTGGATTTGGCCCTGCTACAATTACTGTCACCGCCAATGACGGATCCGGTGTAACCACTTCCGATGAATTCATTGTCACTGTTTCGGAGGTATTTAGCACGGAAACAGATATTACAGCTTTCTCACTGGCTCAACAGACAGGAGCTGCAACGATTGATGCCACAGCACACACGGTATCTATTGAAGTAGCATCTGGAACTAACGTTACGGGACTGACTCCCACCATTGAAGTTTCAGCGGGTGCCTCGGTCTCCCCAACCGGAGCGCAGAGTTTTGCAAACGGCACAATCACTTACACGGTAACGGCGGAAGATGGAGTAACCACTCAGAATTGGATTGCTACCGTAACTGTTGAAGAATCAGCACTGGGGCTTGATGATGAAATTCAGATTAATGTTTACCCGAATCCAGTCACTGACTTTATCAATGTCGCCTCAGATCAATCACTATCGATCAAAGTGGTGGATATCAAAGGGCAGAAGGTACTGAATCAGAAGTCAGGGCAAAATGTATCGATCGATGTGAGACGATTTAGTCCAGGCGCATACTTGCTGATGATCAGAGGTGAAGGTGTAAATACCACACGAAGATTTATTAAGATAAACTAAGGCAGCTATTCGCTGAAGAGCGAATTGCGATTTAGGCGGCTCCAGGAGCCGCCTTTTTTGGCGAAAAAAATTATTCTAACTTAACGTGATAATTACCAAATAGCCACAAACATGAAAAATTCACACCTTTTGACTCTCCTCTTGGTTGCGCTTTGTTCTTGCATGCTCATTTTCACCTCATGCCAACCAAATGATCCAGAGCCGGAAATTGGCTATTTGACCGTTCAGTTGGGCATTTCTGTGACAGCTACGCCCGTTGGTGGTCGAACTGCAGAAATTGTGGATCTGGACGATTATACCGTCATTATTCAAAATGAAAATGGAACTACGCATACGCAATACGATCGGTATGCAGATATTCCTGCAGAAGTAGAATTGCCAACGGGCAATTATAGAGTTGTTGCCAGCTCCAATAATGAGGCTGCTGCTGAATTTGACAATCCATTTTACTATGGTCAGTCAGACCTATTCTCAATAGATAAGGATGAGTTTGAGACTATTAACCTAACTGCTGAGCTAGCCAATATGAAGGTGACCGTTGAGTATTCAACGAATGTTACCTCCTCGTTTGATACATACTCAACTGTAGTTGAAAACACAACTGGTGGTTCCTTGACCTACAATGAAACAGAAACCAGAGAAGGCTACTTTGCCGTCGATGTCTTGACCATCGAATCCACGCTCACCTATACCAAGGTTGGTGGTGAGATTGTCACAGTTGATTACAATGGAGTAATAGATAATCCTCAGCCAAAAACGCACTACCAAATTCTAGTTGATGCATTGGTTCAAAACGGTAGGGTCGCGATAAATATTTCGGTGGATGGTACGACAAACGACGTATCCATCGGTATTGGAAACGCAGCAAACGACAATGATGGGGATGATGTAACGGTCGGTGAAGGAGACTGTGATGATAACGACCCTTCCATTCGACCCGGCGCACCTGAGCTGGAAGATGGTCTTGATAATAACTGCGATGGTTTTGTGGACAATGCAGTATGTGGAAACGGAGTTGTCGATTTCGGAGAAGTCTGTGATGGATCCGCAACCTGCAACGGAACCTGCAGTGGCTACACGGATGATCAAGATAATGATTTGGTCAGAGACTTTCAGGATAACTGCCCGACCACTCCAAATACGAATCAACAAGATACGGATGGAGACGGGCGTGGAAATGTTTGCGATAACTGCCCTTTCAACTCCAATGCCAGCCAAGCGGATTTCGATGGCGATGGACTTGGAGATTCATGTGATAGTGACGTTGACGGAGATGGAGTAGATGCTCCTTTCGATTGTAATGATTTCAATCCGTTTATTTACCCTGGTGCACCAGACACAACAGTTGATGGCATAGACCAAAACTGCGACGGGTTCGACGGCATAGAGCCATAATCGGCAAAAATTTTCAAAAAAAAGACAGTTCAAAACGAACTGTCTTTTTTTATGCTCTATCCAAACAAAATGCTAATTGTCAATCTGCCGAAGCAACTCCTCTGCTGCCTTCTTCAACTGATCATCTACATTTTTTGCCTTGTAGGCTGGAATATTTTCTACTTCGATGTCTGGTACTGCCGGGCCATGCTCCATGTTTTTCTCCGTCGCTTTTACGTACCATCCTCTAAACGGCATTCGTACAAACGAGCCATCCATCAATCCCCAACCTCCGGTTGAAATAACGGCACCAAAGGTTGACTTTCCAACCAAGGTTCCCAATCCGAGGTGCTTGTAGGCATGAGAAAAGATTTCCGCATTGGAATAGCTGTACTCATTGCACATCGCAATCGAAGGCTTCGTCCATGAGGCCAGTGGAAGTCGTTCACTAAATGGATAAGTCTGCTTAAAATTCAGATGCTCATCCAGGCTTTTTGCTGCTCCTCGTGGCACGGTGTATGCGTGTTGCTGCACACTCAAAACAGCCATGAGGTAATCCGTGGTCCAGCCTCCTCCATTGTATCGAACATCAATCACAATTCCTTCTTTCCCGTATCCAGCCGCTGTAAGTTCTCGCTCGAAACGTTCAAAACTGCTCCAGTTCATTCCTCGGATGTGCAGATATCCAAGTCTTCCATTTGAGTACTGATCGACTAATTTTCTACGGTCTTCAACCCACTCATCGTACATCTCACTTCTTAGTGAGGAAACCGGCCAGATGACCACTTCGCCAGAACCTCCACCAACTCTTGTCACACTAAGCAGCACGGGATTGTCTATCTGATCTATTAGGGTTGAATAAAAATTGGTGGTTGCGGTGATTGGCTCTTGATTGACCGAAGTAATAATATCGCCAACATTCAGTTTGCTTTCTACTTTGTCAGCCGGACTGTTTTCTACTACAGAAGTCACTTTAAAACCTCCACGTACATGTTCTCCATCTACCCCAATTAATCCGGACCGTTGTCGCTGTGTTTCTTTTGGGTTGTCTCCTCCTCGATATCCCATGTGACTCGAATTGAGCTGCCCTAACATCATGTTGAAAACTGAAGCGAAGTCTTCGGCGGTTGACGCTTTGTCTGCCAATGGCTGATACTTTGCTCGAAGTGCCTCCCAGTCCTGGCCGTGAAAATCTGGATCGTAAAAACCAGCATTCAAGGCTCGCCATCCTTCATTGAAAATTTGAGATCGCTCCTTCGGATAGTCGATCTTGAGTTGAGAGGATGTCGAAATAGTCTCAGACTTATCATCCTTGGTTTTTACCATCGTCATTTTTCCGCCAGAAGTCAGCATAAATAAGGCATCCCCTTTGGCATTCAAGGCCAAAGCTGTTGGTCGCTTATTTCCTCCCAATATCTCCTTCTTGTCTGACCCATCCCATTTGATTTTGTACAGGTTTCGTTCTACTTCAAAATTCTGTCTACCCGACCCGCCAAGCGAATAGTAAATGTTTTGACCTTCTCCGTCAAATTCAAAATCTCCCTCATTTCCAGCAAAACTGGTGACTTGTACTAAACGTCGATATATATTTTCAAAGTCAATTTTCACAATCACTGTTCCATCTTCTTCGTCTTTCTTTTCATCATCGTCGTCCTTCTCTTCTCTCTTTCTGGATTCACGTGATCTTTCCCAATCGGCTTTTGTTAACCACGCAAACCAGATATCGCTGTCTCCGTTGTTTCGCTGTGAAATAAATCCAAGTTTTGTTCCATCCTTACTCCATACCGGATTTCCATCATATTTGGGATGCATGGAAATATTTACAGGCTCCGATGAATTGTCTGCGGCATGGATGTAAATTTCTTCGTTGAAGTGCAGGCCAGAAAGAGAGTATGCCACCCATTTGCTATCTGGAGACCAACTAACTCCTCCTGGAGTGTCCCATCCATCCTGCAGGATTTTCTCATTTGAAAGGGTGCCTCCATCGGAGACATTGGCCACCACCAGCGTTCCTCTCCCTCTTCTAAAGGCAATCTTCTTTCCATCGGGAGAGATGACAGGGCTGAACTCCTCCTCATCTGTTCTCTTCACAATTTCCACTTGATGCTTTAACGTCTTGAACAACGAGGTTTCATTTTCATCTGCCGAAGAGGCCGTGAAAAAATCATTTTGCCCATTCTGATCAGAAACAAAAATTAACTTTTCATCGCTCAACCAAGCGACATCTCTATCCCTGAATGGTGTCGTGGTTACCCGAACACTTCGGCTATCTTCTTTGTCGTTTCTTGTCACGAAGATTTCGCCACGGTTTACATACGCAATCAGTTTTCCATTTGGGGAAACGGAGAACTGCTCAACCCTGTCAGAAACCTTTTTCGACACCACGGGATCAAATCTGAAATCGCTGTTAACATCAATCGAAAGCTCTGTTTTCTGTTGGTTTTCAAGGCCGAACAAGGAGACTTTATCTCCATGCTGGTAAACGAGCCTTCCACTTTGCCCACTGGCACTAAAGGAGTTGACACCCCATTCGGTTTCTTTGGTCAACTGTGTGTCTTGACCTTCCAATGTAATTCTGTGGATGTTGTACCTGCCACTCTTCGAACTGATGTAGGCAATGCTGTTATCATCCAACCACTGAGGGTTAAAATCATTTCCGTCGAATGTTGTCAACTGCGTATACGTGTCTGCATTCTTGTCCCAAATCCATACATTTCGATTTGCTGGTCCTCTGTAAGCTTCTCTTTCAATTCGGCAAGCCCCTCTGACAAATGCTACTTTGCTGCCATCCGGAGAAACAATTGGATCAGATCCAAGGGCATCCATGAATCTGGAAGGGGTGCTTCCATCCATTTTCACCTCATAAATTTCAGGATCCCATTCAACCTGTTGGTAGGATCTTCGTGTCACAAACAGCAACGAATTGGAAGTCGCGCTGTACAGCCGGTCGGAAGTGCTGTGAAAGGTTAGTCTTTTTGGCGTGCCTCCATTTTGAGGAATGGTGAAAAGATCGTTGTTGCCATACCTATCTGATTGAAATGCAATGCCGTTTCCTGCCATCCAAACGGGAGAGCCGTCGTATCCTTCATGAATCGTAAGCCGATCGGCACGCCCGCCAGTAGCGGGAACTTTCCAAATGTCTCCCTGGTAGGAAAAAGCAATTTGGTTTCCATCTTGACTAATTGCTGGTTTGACGATGAGAGGCTGTGAAAAAAGTGACGCTGCAACGATGGTTGCTAGAAGTGTAAGTGTTGTTCGCATAGGTAGATTGGTTAAATGTGGACATAAATATAACCCACCCTACTTTTCGCGAAGTGCAATTATTACTTGAATGGCTACATGAGGCTTTCGTAGTAGATCCGCTCGCTGACATTCATCCATCCATTCACATTTTCTCGGAAGGCATTGAACGCTTCAAACACCTTTTTACTTTGTGGGTCTTGCTCTGTCAATTCATCCAGGGCTTCTTTTGCAAACCCCTTCAATCCATCGAGCACCTCTCTTGGAAATGGCTTAACACTCACATCGGTTTCATCAACAATCTTTTTTAGGTAGGTACCATTCCTGGCATCAAATTCGGCTCCCATCCAGCGGTTGAGGCGGAAGCAAGCAGTTCGCACGATTTCTCTTAAATCAGAAGGTAGCGCGTCAAATTTTGGTTTGTTTATGGCCATTTCCAGTGCTGCACCTGGCTCGTGCCAGCCAGGATAATAATAGTATTTAGCCACTTGATGAAAACCCATTAAGTAATCATGGAATGGACCAATCCACTCCGTGGCATCAATAACACCTCGTTCCAGATTGGTATAAATTTCTCCACCTGGAACAAGCATCGGAGTTCCGCCAGCTTTGGCTAACACCTTGCCCCCAAGTCCAGGGATCCGCATCTTCAATCCACGCAAATCCGCAATGGAATTAATCTCTTTGTTGTACCATCCCCCCATTTGAATGCCAGTGTTTCCGCACAAAATAGGAGTGATATTGAACGGCTCGTACAGTTCTTCCCACAGTTTGTCTCCGCCTGCCGAAATAATCCATGAACCCATCTGTGATGCATTCATCCCAAAAGGGACTGCAGCAAAGAACTGTGCAGCAGGGACTTTCCCCGCCCAATAGTAGGCTGCCCCATGATTCATCTCCACCGCTCCATTGCCTACTGCATCAAATCCCTCAAGCGCGGGAATCAACTCGCCTCCTCCGTAGACCGTAATGTCCATCCGTCCTCCCGACATTTCTCGCACCCAGTCTGCCAAAAGCTTACACCCTTCACCAACAACTGGAAAGTTTGGCGGCCAGGTGGTGGTCATCTTCCAGCGATAGGTATTGTTGAAATTGATGTACGGACCTTTGGCCGTTTCTTCTTTCGCAGCACATGCGACCAGACTTGAAGCACCAGCAGTTGCCAGTGCTGCTTTGGAGAGGAACTTTCGACGTTTCATTGGGGAAAGATAGTCAGTCGTTCTTTTCGTACCGCTCCAAAATGGCATTGAAAGTTTTCTTGCCTACAATCCCCAGGTTCTTTTCTTCGAAGTAATCTGGAGTAAACCGATTCAGTGATTTTTGAAAGTTTTCTACCGCCGCTCGCGTTGTTGTGACATTTCCATCCACACCTCCCTTGTAGTATTCGATTCCACGCAGCAAATCCTGTATCAAGAAACATGCTTCCTGATTCGCGCTGCTTATCCGAACATTGATGTTTCCACCATTTAGTAACATTAATCGTTTTAGTCTAAAAAGTTTACCTGTGAAATGGGTTCGTTCTTCTTCATAGATTTTGGTCTTATCCGTGATCAACTGAATGGTACGCTCAACCTGCTCTGAGGTCATTTTCCCATCAAAGTTGGTTCTCGAAATTTTACTCAAGCTTGAAAAGGAGATGGATCTATCCAGCTGTTCTCTGAGTGGTTTAATCTCTTCTTCGCAAGGCTGAGCAACTAGCTCCTGGCTGGTATCAGTAAAGTTCATGGTTAACACGGTTCCACCTAGGGTTGTGGATCCGGTGATTACAGTTACCATGATGGCCTGCTTGAAACTAAATCGTGCGACAGTCACATTCGGATCTTCCTGACTTGCGGACGATCGCTTCTGAATTTTGAATTTGCTCATGTGTTTTATGGAGAAATAAAAAGGCCCCAACATTCGTATCAGGGCCTTGATGAATAAGAATCAGGAAGGTTCAACAATACCCAATATTTCGAGCAATTGAGATTCGTCTTCCAAAGCGATTTTTGCAATACCAACATAATCTCGTATCCAATCGAGCAGCTTCTCTAAAGCCAGGTCTCTGGATTGTGTGGCATCCTGGGCTTCCCCTTTTTCCTTCAGCTGTGCAGCTAGTTTGAGAGACACATCATTTACTGCATCCCGTGCTGTTTGAAGTACCGTTTCGTCAATGCCATATCCATCGAGCACATCAATAATTGTCTCATCCGCCAGTGAGTTCTCATAAAACACTCCTGCTTGCTGCATCCAACCAGAATAGGTCTGTCTCCTTCTACCTCCTAGTTGCAAAGCTTCCGATACTCCCCGTTGATTCCGAAAAGCTATTCTGGAAATTTTAATGTGCTTCGAGTAGGTCTTGTTGGTACCTGTTAGTGCTTCATCCAAAGCATCTGAGGCCATGAATTGTTCACCATACTCTTTCTTCTGCAGTGCATGCTTCGACTCTGCATCATCTAAAAGCTCCTGACCTTCGATCATCTTGTCAGCATCATAGCCATAGTCAGCCAACCTATCTGAAATGACTGCATTGTTCTGTCCATTCTCAATGGCCACTTTACTGGTCAATAGCTTGGAATCAATTGAATTGTTTTTCAACATGTTATTACATTTTAATTAAACATTTTTCATCCACAGAATGGCTCAGTGAAAAAGTGGTAGATGTCGTTCGAAAGCGGTAGCTATCGTTCGTTACGTGGTAGCTGCGATTCGTTAGCGGTAGCTGTCGTTCATCAGGTGGTAGCTGTCACTGATTATGTGGTAGCTGTCATCCGTCACATGGTAGCTATGATTCAAAAGTGGTAGATGTGACCCGTAAGGTGGTAGATGTAATTAGTGGAGTGGATGGCAAACGTAGGAAGGGAAGAGGGATTTGGCAATACCCTGTTTTGGGTATTTTATAGATATTCTTTTATCAAATCGGGGGTTAAATCTCCCAAATCCTTCATGATTTCTTTATGTCCTTTTGCAAAGTCTTGCTCTGCTTTATTTTGAACAGCATAGTTGTACTCCGGAAATTCAGTGGAAAATAGGATATAACGAAGTACATTTTCTTCCCCTACCTCTCCCAAAACTCCAGAGATCAAGAGTTCCTGAATTTTAAGTGTAAAGAGGTTAATTAGCCGCTTCATTTGCCGTGGATTGGCTGGAACTAAATCTTGTTCAATCAGTTGTTGAATGTAATGCTCCTTTTGTTCTTCTATAATCTCTTCCGCCTTTTCAGCGGCCCTTTTTCGTGCTTTTGCTCCACCCTTGGCCGCTGCCTCCGATAGTCCACGTACTGTCTTTGTTTGGCTAATTTCCACCTCTATTTCTTCTTCATCCGTCTCAGTAATCTCTGCTTCATCTGCTCTGCCCAAGTACTTCTTCAAGAGTAAATCTTGTTGCTTCCTACTAAGTTTAGGAACATCTACTATAAGCTGAAACGTTTTTTGTAGGAACTGATTTCCGATCGTTTGACCGTTTGGAACCAAGCCCGAAAATTTGGTGTACTTGTCGTCAAAGCAATCGGAAACCCAATGACCATCCGCTGCTATTACGTAGAGGACTTTGGATTCCTTGAAGAGGGTTTGAATCCCTTCCAAGAGTTTCACGGTAGCTTCTACTTCACACCTATCCAGGTCGTCAATGAAGATGGCTATTTTTTTGTGCTTCACTACATCAGCAAATCTTTTTTTGTAGGGCTCCAACGGATCATTTGCATTTTTAATCTGCAACGCAGAAAAGGACTTCTTCTTGAAGATATTTTGTAATGCTCCATTTACAGAGACCCATAGCGAGCCCAATAGTGCTAAGATACTCCCATAGAAAGCAACATTATCTGAATCGCCAAAAAGGTTATTGGCAAGCCCAATTACGATCAGGACTGAGGTTACAAATGCACCAATATAGGCGATGGAGTACTGTAGTTTGCTTTTCCAGTAACGATGTGAAATACTCGAATATTGATTTTTTGCATCTGTGGCCTCCTTGGGTACTTCTTTGCTTACCTTATTTACCAATATCCACCATGGCTCCTCAAATCGCTGATTTTGCCAGGCGTTGTATTGCACAACGGTCCATTTATTTTTCTTCAGAAACCCTTCGAGATAGTACAGCATTGACGATTTCCCACTGCCCCATTCACCATTGAGCAAGATGGTAAAAGATTGATCTTCTCGAAGGTCTGTCCACAACTTCTCTACTTTATTATGGACTATCTCCATTAGGTCTTTTCGCCCCAAATCATCTTCTTTGGCAATTGTGTCTGCTATTATGTCTGCGTTGTGGTCGTACTCAGGAGATATTTCAGGTTCATTAGGTTCATCATCTTCACCTGCTTTTACATCCCAAATTTTTCTTATTTCAGAATCGTAAAAAACTCTAGAATAGGTTTCATAAAGATTTTCCTCATTGACACACTTTATTTGGAAGTATTTAAAAAATACGCTTACGTTTGATGTAAAAGTGCCAGCATCATACTCGATTTCTAAAAAGTTGGTCGCTATTAATTCCCGATGCCTTTCTGACAGTATTGTTAGTGTGTCATGGGGGTTAAGTAAAAATTGTATTGCGTTTCTTACGCCTGATGAATTGAACTGAGCAATGTCAAAATCTGAAGCTTTATAGTTAAGTAGATTTGATGCCCACACATTTTGACGTATTCCTGCTCTGGCAACAACCCGCTTATCGACATAGGTATTCCATTCATTTTTGTTGTATGCTTTACTATCCAGGTAGGCAATCAGTTCACCAATCAAGGTAAAGAGTTGCTTTTCAGTTGCATATTCAAGTTGATCCAAGAACCGCCCATATATACCTTCTCCCTTGGTTTTTTTGTAGAAGGATTCGAGCCTATTCCTTGCTACCTCGTAAAAGGATTCGACCTTCTCACCAACCGATATGGAATCAGCATCCATCGGGAAGTTTCGTAGTTCCCAAAATTTATTGACTGCGTTTTGTAAGTAGAATTCCTCTTCCTGAAGTACTTGCTTTATTCTGTCTTTTGCCAGCGCTTCACGAACCAGTTTTCTTTGGTTAGTTGCTTTTTTTTTTAGATGAGCTTCGAACCCAATACTCTCTAGGTGTTCTTCATCATTTTGAGATAGTGGTTGATCTTCCAACTTCTTCGACGATTCAATCGACTCTTCGTTTTCATTAATGGGCGACATTTCACCAGCATCTGCAAGAATTTCATGGACAAATCTTCTACCCGAAACTGTTAGTCTTACACTCTGCCTATTACCTCCGCTAACATGCTTTTCATTTCTTAATTCCTTAAAGAAGTCATGCACAATTCCCTGACTGACCAACTTAACACCATTTTCATCTAGAGTTTTATCAAAATCAATATACTCTTGTTTAGTATTAATTAACTCTCTTAATAGGACTAGTTGCCATTCAGGGTAAGTCGCCATCTTACTAATTTAAATATCCCACAATCAAACGATCTCTATTCGAGATCTGAATACGAATGTGATCGTCAAACGACCCGTCGGAAGATGTCTGACCTGCATTGGAGCCAACCCACTCGTTATTGCATTCATTGGAGTCTGTGTCGCTGGGGATGGAACCTACATCGGTACGGAAAATATTACTTGCTGGTACTCCACCGAAAGACTGGTAGTTCATAGCCGTAATATGATGTGGATGTTTGTGCTTATTGCCAGAGGGGAAAATCACATAGTCAGGATTCACCGCTTCAATGAAATCAGGACAACTCGCATTTCGTGCGCCGTGATGAGACGCGATAATCACGTCGGACTCTAGGAATTGACTCGCTGAATCCAACATGAATTTCTCAGTAGAGATACAGTCGTAATCACAATCACAGTCGCTCTTCTTACACTCCTCCAGACCGACTGCGTCTCCGGTAAATAAAATGGCTCGATCCTGATACTCAAGACGTATCACAATGCTGGCAGCATTTCTTAGCTTGGACGCGTTTGTTCCAAGCTCCTTCGCAAATACGTCATCTCTTTGTCCGAACCCAGAAATGAACCGTAAACCAAATCCATCTTCCTGATAAATCAACGTGCCAGGGGCAATGGCCTTGCTTGCCAAATCTCTAAATTGAATACCTTCTTGCTTATTCAATTCAGCAATCCCATCACTAACGGTTGCTGGAAGTCCATCCGGACGATAGCTGGTAATCAAGGCCTGTTTCACAGAGTAATCACGCGCAATCTCCTTAATCGCTCCCCAATGATCTGAATCCGTGTGACTCCCAATGATCATCTGCACGTCACTTCCTAGATCATAGATACTCTTTAGAAAAGTATGCACATGATTGCCATTGCCTCCATCGTAAATAATGTACTTCCCAGAAGGAGTTTTGATAATGCTTCCAAGTCCTGCACCTACATCCACAATGGTCACTTCCACACCTTCAAAATCTGTCATAAAAGTTGGCAGATCACCTGATATTCTTTTCACGAGCGAGCGGTAAATCCAACCTTCAATGGAGGTGCCTTGAATTCGGGTTTTGTAGTAACCGTTTGTCTGCTGTCCATCATTCAACATCTCTAACAGATCACCAGCATGGAGTTCTCCTCCTATCACTTTCTCTGATCCACTCTTGGCATTTTTTCTAAGACTAGTATTCTTATACGCGCGTAGATAATCAGCATAACAAAAGACAGATAGTAGGAGTAGCGTGGCAATTAGTAGTGACCTCATAGTTTAATTTTTTTGACCTGGTTGACAGAGTACGGAACCACACCTATCCCTAATGCTAATAGCACATTGGTGAAGTCTGCTAGATCCAATCCACCAGCACATTCGATGCAGTAGATCTTCATGTAGAAATAGTAAGTGGTCATGCACGATGCTAACACCAGACTTGTTATTCCTGACAGAAAGAGAATAAACCGACTTGCACTTCTTTTTACGGGTGGAGCAGCAGCACCATCAGCTGGAGGGGCACCATCCGCTGGTGGAGTGGGCACATCCGTTTCGATCAGCATGTCTGCAATTTTGATCTTCTGTGTACTGAGCGCTTTTCGAAAGGCGCGCATCACAATCAGAAAGATTGCGAGAGGAGCAATTACTATAATGACTCCTAAGATTTCTTGTATGTTTTGCATTTGGGTTGGTTTTAATTTCTACATCCGTATTTATAGATATCCTTTAACTCAGATTTTAGTTTCTCTCGCAGAATTGACTCCTTATTCAATTCACTGACTAACCCCTGTACCACATTCTTATTTTCAGTCAATCTCAAAATGAGAATTGAGATTTCATCCGAAATTTCCTTTTTCTGGGAAGCTAAGTCATCCCTCAAGTCATTGAAATGATTCATTAGGATTTGCAAATTATTTATCGATAAGGTTCTATTTGCAAGAGGAACAGAATTAAGTTTTCGGAGCGTCCTATTTACGATCGTGTCTTTCTGTGCAAGAAAAACTTGATATAAACTATCCAGTTTACTTTTATCTACAACAAGGTCACTTAATTTAGTTACTCTTTTTTGATCATTTTCCTTATGAATTTTAAACTCTGAGAATGCTAGTTTCAATTCTCGAAGGTCGCTTGCGATTCTCTTCCTCTTACCTTTCTTTGGTTTCAGTTTAAGAATCATTGCATCTATTTTTATTTGAACCGAATCGAATTGAATCGAATTACTTGAAAGTTCATTTTCAACGAACTTCAATTCTTTGCATGATCCTCCCCAATACTTATGTTTTTGACACATTGCCTTGTTAACATAAAGAGTAGATATTAACAAAATAGTGATTAGTGCTTGTTGATACATATCCGTCTTATTTATTTGGATCTAGTTTATCAAGTTCCTCATTCTTCCAGAAATCGTAGAGCCACGTTGATTGTTGACGAAGTACCGTTCCATGAACTCTTGCTGAGTCTTCTAGGCTTTCTCTGAAACCTAATATTTGAGTCTTTAAACTATCATAATATTTCTTTAATTTCTTTTCTGTTAACTCTTCGTCATTAACAGAAATCAAACTTGGCTGATAGTTATATCGGACAACAAATTGGTTCTTTAGCCTTACTAGAAATTCTGGATCAGCTAGTGAATCCACTGGTATACCATCCAGATAAAAATTGTAATGATTGACGGTGGTGGGATTATCTCCTTCATGATTCGTGTTATGGACAATTGAATTATTTATTACGTTGGAGACCGCTCCAGGCGAGTACCAATTGTCCATATAGTACATAAATCCAGAGGTCTTAGCAGAGATATGCTCGACCTTAACTGTCTGTGCATGACTTAAAAGTATCAGCACAAACACCCAAGCGGAGGCCCGTATGGTTCCAACATCATAAAGGTTTTTGAAGACAACCTTGCCACCTTCTTTCGTTGCTTTTACTTTGAAGGTTTCCAGATAGGATAGTAGCCAAAGAAGGAGAACAATGATCAAAGAAGCGGCCATAAGCTCCTTCACTCTAATCCCTCGGAAAAGGGGCAAAAACTTACTAGCTGTTTCCCTGGTTCGATACTGAATCTCATAATCAAGTTTTCCAACACTACTTCTAATGGTTTTGGCCTTTACCAAATCGCCTTCTCGAAACATTAAAACTGCAAGGGAATCCTCACTATCAGTCAAGTCGTCCTGTACATCTCTTAGCTGCTGCTCTTCTTCAAATCCGGCGATGTAAACAGACGCGCTCGTTTCATACTTAATCTTTTCCGAGACCAGAAACATCATTAAAAGGAGCACAACAAGAGCACCAATACCATACAAACTCACCGTGCGTTTCATCTCTCCTTTTGCCTTTTTGTGATACTCTCTGATAAGACCAAGCACAAAAAGCGTCACTGCAATTGTCGCAAAGTAGAAGGGTCTATTTAAAGGGAAAACGAAAAGTGCCACAAACGAAAAAAGTAACAGGATAGTAAGGGGAACAATTCTCGAACTCAGTCGATCTTTTTTCAGTTTATCCCACTCACCAGTAAAGAACCAAATGAAGTAAAGGACAACGAGTGGAACTGCGCAGTATAGAATATTAAATAGCCTATAGATGCCCTCTTTGCTATTTTCAAAGTGATCATGAAGTATTTTGAATATGATCGGGTCAAAAACCGAAACCAAAACAAATACGCCAAGCACCTGCAGGGCTTGGTCCTTGAATTTGGTAGTGGCTATGGTGGTGGGTTCAAGCATGCAGGCTTTGCTTCATTAGCAATTTCCTCCAGGCTCAAAATAATTCTTTGGCAAAAATCCAAGACTATATTCGAACACTTCACAAGCTGGAGCTTTGTGAGTAATTTTTACCCTCCATCTGTCACCATCTACTTGTTGTCTTACTCCTTGGCTGCCCGTCGGTATATTTCCAATAGCTCTCGTAGTAATTACTTTCATTGTTAATTTAGTTTGATTTTGTAGGTTTCAAGTAGTACTAGGATTTCCTTCTCTTTTTTATTCTCCTCTGCTGAATCTCCCCCTGTTTTCGCAGACAACCATTCATTCTGAAGTACAGTCAGTTGAGCATAAAAAGAAATACGCTGAGTTTTTCCATCATTGATTGCGCTCTGAACCTGAAATGGATTTGGACAGGGTGGATCGCATTCATCACTCCCACCTTCTGCATCCTCCGTATCTCCTTGGTCACTGAGACCTACTCGTGAACCAACAATTTGAATAGTGGCATCAGCTAGAGCTCGGGCTACTCTTAGTTGACCTTGTATTAGTGCGGCTGGATTATTACTCCCTTGTTGAACTCTGTATGTGATGGGATCATCCTGAACAATTGTGACTGAGCTATTACCTTCGGCATAGTATTTAGTTTTACTGAATTTTCGTTTCCAATTGTTTGAAGAAGCAATTGTCTTCCAAACAGGATTTGCCAAATCCCTTAGTCGCATGGTTTGACTTTCCAACAATTCTTTGGCTTGAACTAAGGCGGCAAGATCTGCTTCTCCGGTGCTTTCGGTGCTGGTTGTTGAAAATGACATGCTTCTTATCCTTGATGCAAAATCTGTCATAAGTGTACCATCTAGCTTGGTCCCATCTGTGGATAGGTTATCAACTATTCGCTTCATTTGTCCTCGGCTCCCAGTTAATGATTCGACTGCATTAGTTAGATTCAACAGCGTATTTCTTATGATATCAACGCTATCCGGACTTAAATCCATTTTTGAAATTTGGGCGATCCTTTCGGAGGCAGTCAAAAAGAGGCCTTCCTCATAGCCAGAAGATACAGGATTGATAATTTCATTTAAATTCTGTTGTAAATTTCTGATCTCCGCCAAGAGAAGGTAAGGTTGCTTTTCAGAGGCCTTGCTTCCGACGTAATCTTTATAAAGAGTTTCAATCCCTTGAGTCAAGGCATCCGTGTTACTCAGAATGCTGTCTATTTGATGCTCGTATGCATCAAAATATTGCTTTTTAACAACAAGCGTAGTTTTTATGATCAGAGAATCCACATAGTTTTCCAACTCGAAGATGCTTCTAGCTAAAGTGACTTTTTGTCTCCCGTAGGTACTGACCACTTGCTTTGCTGATATTGCATCTGACACCAATCCATTCATTTGACTATTCGAAATTGAACTTTCCGGTATCTCCCCTTTGTACAAGTCTGTCTTCATATGAAGCCTTGTACTCGCACACGATGACATAAATATAATGAGGATCAGGGCGGTCATATAGCTAGCTAAATTTTTCATTCCTTTAACAAGTTTATGAGTATTGCCAACTGCTTTTCTTCATCAGCATCATTTTCCAAAGCAGTGATCACTTTGGTTACCTGACTCTTAATAAGTGTATCGAGTCGAGCAACTTGTGCTTTTTCATTTTCCAGCTCCATTAATTTCTGATTCCCGAGAGTTCGAGATAGATTCTGAATCGTTTTTACAGTTTTCTCGCTCTCCGTGAAGTTTGCAATCTTCCCTATGACTTCATCTGGATCGGAAGAAAGTATGTAAATCAACTTCTCATCAGAATGGGATATTGCCACCCCTTTGGTAACGTCATATTCAACAATATAAGATCGATCGAGTGAAGAGTATTTCTCTGGAGCTAAGAGGACTCTTCTTCTCGCTTCCAGTACTTTTTCGAGGTACTTTGCATTTGTATCAGGATGCTTAGCCGTATCCAAGTATGCTTGATACGTCTCCTTTATTGTTTTATTGAGATGTTTCTTAATTTCCTGTTTGGTCTTTTGATAATCTGTTTCAGCATCTTCAGAAACATCGCCAAACAACATGTCAACACTTTCTGTTGGATACCATCCAGCTCTAAACTGCGCATTTCCAAGAACGGACCTGCCCTTTATTCGGAGGCGATAATAATTGACGTCCTCACCATTCGATATAGAAAAATATTTTCGTGTAGTGACCTTCATAGAACCACATCCTGATAAAATCAATAGAAGGGCTATCCAACTTTTCATATGCATTAAATTCTAATTGTCAACAGATTTATTATCAAGAACTACTTGGGCACTAACAGAACCTCTTTTAAAAGTGAGCAAGGTCTTCATCAATTTTCGTTTCTCTAGGTATAAAAGTCACCACCCCCGCAACCAAAGTCAATACCCCTTTCGGGGTATTTTAGGCTGTTTTTAGCAGGATAAGAATAAAATGTAGGAGAATTTGAAGAGTGCCTCTTTGCGTTGAGTGAAAAATTATCAGATGATAATACTATTCCTCAAACGCCCACTCGATTTTGTCTTTCATGTCTTTGACAACGATGCCTTCAGACTTCAGCTCTGCTCGAAGCTTGTCAACCTTGTCAAAATCCCGATTGAACTTCGCAGATTTGTATTCTTCCAGAATGGTATCCAGCAGATGTTCATAGTTCACATCTGCCTCCAATTTCAGACCAAGCACATCCTCGGTGAATCCGACAAACGCACTTTTCATTCGGTCAAAAACATCTTGGCCGATCTCACCAAATTTCACTTGTCCTGTGTTGAGCGAATTGATCTTTTTCACGAGATTGAATAGATGCCCGATCGTAAGTGCCGTATTGAAATCGTCATTCATTGCATGGTAGCAATCATCGCAAAGCTTCGAGATCTGGTCCACCTGCTCTTGATTGGTTTCACCTCCATCATTTTGAAACTCCATCTCTTTGATAAGTCTCAAGCCGTTGGCTAATCGGACATATCCTTTACTGGACGCATCCAGTGCGTCGTTGGAAAAATCCAAAGTGCTTGCATAGTGCGATTGCATCATAAAGAATCGAATGGTCATGGGACTATATCCTCTTTCAAGGAGATCGTGCTCCCCTGAAATCAATTCTCCAGGCAGAAATGAGTTGCCGAGCGACTTGCTCATCTTCTGACCATTGACTGTCAGCATGTTTGTATGAAGCCAATATTTTGCCCCCTGCTTTCCATGCGTGCCGGCATTTTGAGCAATCTCACATTCGTGATGGGGAAATTTCAAGTCCATACCTCCACCATGAATATCAAACTCCTCACCCAAGTACTTTGTGCTCATGACGGAGCATTCCAAGTGCCACCCTGGAAATCCATCGCTCCACTCTGTATCCCATCGCATGATATGCTCAGGTGCCGCCTTTTTCCAAAGAGCAAAATCAAGCGGACTGCGTTTATCGTCTTGGCCATCAAGATCCCTTGTATCACTAAGAAGGTCTTCGATTTTTCTGCCGCTCAAGATTCCATACGGGTGCTTATCATTGTACGCTTTCACATCGAAATAGACAGACCCATTCGACTCGTAGGCAAATCCATTTTTCACCAATTCTTTGATCATTACCAATTGCTCCATCAAATGGCCAATAGCCGAGGGTTCAATATCTGGTGGTATCGCATTGAAAGTTGCCATTACATCGCGGAAGTCATTGGTATACTTCTGCACAATCTCCATTGGCTCCAGATTATCCAACTTGGCTTTCTTGGATATCTTATCTTCTCCTGAGTCCAGTAGGTGGCCTACATCCGTAATGTTTCTAACATACCTGACCTTGTAATCACAAAATCGCAGGTATCTATTTACCACATCGAAGCTCAGAAAAGTACGAACATTCCCAAGATGCACGTTACTATACACCGTTGGCCCGCACACATACATACCAACATACGGAGGGTTCAGAGGTTTAAATTCCTCCTTCTTTCTAGTGATTGAATTGAATACTTTGAGCTTGCCGATCATTGATGATTTATGATAATCCACAAAGGAAATCAAATTGTAACATTTAGTCCTTCTGTTTTATGAAATCGGCCGTTCGTCGAATAGTGTTTTTTTTCCGTTATTATACTAATAATTTTAAACCCAAATAATTAGTCGCCTAAATGAAATACGCCTTTTGTACTGTATGGTTAGCGATTTTGTTCGCCCTGCCTGTTCAAGGACAGTCGGTAGACGCTCTCATAAAGAGCGCTGAAGAGAGACTTGAACGAGATGATTGGGTTCAAGCGACAAAGGATTTCAAATCAATCCTCGAAAAGTACGGCACTTCCGTGACCCCTTTGCAAAAAGCCAAGGTTCACAACGATCTAGGCTATCTGAGTTTGAGATTGCTAAACATGGATGACGCTGAGTATCATCTAAACCTTTCGATACTTGGTCACGAAGAGGCTGGGATACCCGACAAAACAAACTACGCAAAGGCACTTCAACACATGAGTGAGTTGTTTCTTGCACGCATCCAATACGACCTTGCAAAAAGCTACATCGATCAAGCCATACAAGTTATCGTTGATGCCAAGGGACGAGAAAGTGCAGATTATGCCCTTGCCAGAATCGATCTAGCCCAGGTGTATGAAGAGCTAGGTTATTATGACTTAGCCTACGACATTTTTCTTCAAAGTCATGAATCACTAAAAGATCTCGGTGCATTTTCACCTGAGTACGCAGAGGCATGTAATCATCTTGGAAGAATACTGATTCGTCAGGGACAGCCTGCAAGAGCAGAAGAATACATAAATGAAAGTGCTGTTATTTACAAGCAGCTTGGAAATGATTTCGATGTAGAACGGGCTGAATCCCTTGAAGGTCTTGGTAATTTTTATGAACAACTTGGAAGGTACGAGGACGCTGAGAAAACGCTCTTGGAAGCACTGGAGATCAAAAGAGGAATTCCGAATGAGGCCAACATACTCATTATCGAAACCCTGAACGACCTTGGGATTTTATATAGACATCTGGGTGATGATGATAAATCGGAGGACATGTTTCTTGAAGTTGTAGAGAAGTGCGAAGCAGAGTTGACCACAGATCACCAATTTTATGCCACTGCCAAAAACAATCTGGCGACGATTGCCATGCAAAAAGGAGAGGATGCGGAGGCAAAGGTCTTACTTGAGGAAGCTCTCGCAGTGTACGACACAAAATATGGACCTAATCATCCTTTGTCTGCCAATGTGCTAAACAACCTCGCCAGGGTTGAGCGGCAATTAGGAGAAAGTGATGTGGCTGAGAAATATTACAAGCGAGTTCTTGCGCTCGACGAAAGATTGTACGGGAAAAATCATCCCGACTACGCCACTACGTTAATGAATCTTGCAATCCTGTACAGTGCTTCAGGGCGAGAAGCTGAAGCAGACACGTACTATTTAGAAGCATTGGCCATTAGGAAAAACGTTCTTGGAAAAAATCATCCAACGTATTATCGTGCGCTTGAAAACGTCGGACTTCATGCGATGGCGCAAGGAAAAATGATGGATGCCGAGGCTTACTTTAGAGAAGCAATCGAGATTCAAATAGGGCAAGTGGAATCCATTTTTGCCGCCATGCCATTTCGGGATCGTGAGAATTTCTACGATCGCCTAAGAGATGATGTAGATCGCTACAATTACATCGCCTTTGGGCTTTTGGATGAAAATCCTGATCTAATAAAAAACATTTTTGATTATCAAATCAAGACGAAGACGCTTCTATTTACTCCAAGTGGAAAAATTGAAGGAAGAATCGTAAATGGTAGCGATCAAGGTCTACGAAATGAATACTTTGAATGGAGAGATAAAAAACAATTGCTTGCCAACTACTACCGCATTGGTGAGCAAAGACTTCAGGAAAACAACATCAGTCTCGTTGAGGAGGAAAGCAGCGTAGCAGCCAAAGAAAGAGGTCTGGTTGGCCGGATGGAAGAATTCCAAACCATCTTACCAAAAACTGCTGAGAACTGGAGTGATGTACAAAAACAAGTGAAGCAGGGTGAGGCAATCGTAGAACTGGTAAAGGTTCGCGAATTCAAATCTCAAACGAATGACAGTGGGATTATTTTCGGATTTACCAACCTGACACAGTACCTGGCGATCGTTTTCACCGAAGGTGCTGACCAGACGCCGAGCTATGCCAAAATTGGTGATAGATTCAGATACGACGATGATCAATTTGACGTCCACAAAAACGCAGTAGCTAGAGGAAACGAGGAGCAAGCTTTCGACCTTCTGTGGGGTTCGGTCCACGATCAGCTTGGTAAGGTAAATAGAGTGAGAGTGACTCCTGATGGAATTTACAACAAAATCAATCCTAATGCTTTGAAGTCCGGGAGTGACAAATATCTAATCGATGAGTACTTTGTGTCCTACCAGACTAGTTGCAAAGATCTGTTTAGAGAAGAGTTTGAAGCATTGTCTAAAAAGTCCATGCTCTTTGGAAATCCAGATTTCAAAAACTCCTCCAGCAATAAACTAGGGCTAAATCCACTTCTAATCGGTGAGCTTGAAATCAATTCACTTGCTGCCATCCTGCAACCAAAGAATTGGGATGCCAGAATCTATGCAAAGACAGATGCCTCGGAACTCAGAGTCAGATCGGCATTCAGCCCAACCATTCTTCACATCGCCACTCACGGCTATTACTCAAAAGACGAGCCCTTCTTCTCCAAGGTGGGTAGGATTGACAACCCGATGTTTAACTCAGGACTTTTTCTGGCGGGTGCTTCTAGGAGCTATGATCAATTTTTGAACGGTTTTGATGCAAATCAATTAAATGATGGAATTTTGACTACATACGAGGTAATGGCCTTAGATTTGAAACGAACTAAGTTGGTCGTGTTGTCAGCTCCAGAGGCTAGTGCTACTCAATTTGAAAATAGAGATGGAGTTTATGGGCTACAAAGAGCTTTTATTGTCGCTGGTGCCAGGAATCTGCTCACCAATTTTTCAAGAGTTGATACCAACGCTAGAAGTGAGTTAATCGTTTTGTTTTATCACAAGTTTATTGAAACAGAAGATGCTGATGAATCTCTTCGGTTTGCTCAACAAAAACTAAGAACCAAGTACGCTGATCCCAGAATCTGGGGCTCATTTATGCTTGTAGGAAATGGATAAATTATTTGATCCGAAAAAAGTGTTATGAAAAAAATATTATTTCTTGCTCTTCAGCTCGTTGTTATTCTAGCATTCGCTCAGCGAACCGAGCTGTTTGTATCTCAGGCAGACGAGCTATTTGGTGCTGCGCAGTATGTAAAGGCAATCCCATACTATGATGCCGCCTTGGCAAAGAACCCAAACTACGTAAAAGCCAAGTATCAATTAGGCGAATGCTACCGATACACCTTCGACTATGAAAGCGCCCAGTTTTACTACGGGGATATTGCAAAAAACAATGATCCCAGATATCCACTGGCAGGGTTCTACTATGGTCAAATGCAAAAGCTAAGAGGGCAGTATGCTAATGCTCTCACTACATTCAAAATTTTCCAAAGACTAATTAAGGATCAAAAGCTGACGGAAGATGAAAAGTTCAGGCCTTTCTATCAACAAGCAAAAGTTGAAATTGATGGCTGCCAATTGGCTATAAATCAAGTGGCCATGGAGCACCCAGATCACTCCTTAGCCCCAATTTTAGGAGAGTTAAATTCTCCATTCAATGATTTTGCTGCGTTCTCGCTGGGTACAGATGATCTCCTTTGTATCACCTCTGCTCGAAAGGCAGGAAAAGGCGCATTGCAGAACAATACCTTTGGCCAGTCTTTCACTGATCTTTATCGCTTTCAAAGGGATGCTGCTGGCACTTGGACCGAGTACTCTCCTCGAGATCGATTTGAATCAACTTTGAATACAAAGTGGGGAGAGGGCTCTGGATCTTTTAATCGTGAACGAACAAAATTCTACTATACCAACTGTAATGAAGAGCTAGGTGATTTCTGCCACATCTTCGTTTCTTATCTTCAAGGGGGACGATGGTCTGAGCCTGTAGCCCTGAATGCGAACATTAATTTGAGCGGCTATTCTTCAAAGCATCCTTCACTTACGGCAGGTGGCGATACATTATTCTTTGCATCAGATCGCGTTGGAACGTTAGGAGGTGATGACATTTGGATGAGTGTAAACGCTGGAGGCGACAACTGGAGTCCACCAGTAAATCTTGGAGATCAGATAAATACAAGTTTCAGAGAAGTCTCTCCGTTCTATTCTCCATCGGAAAAAGTCCTATTCTTCGCATCAGATGGCCACCGTGGTTTCGGAGGACTCGATATTTACATTGCCAAGGGTAAAAGCTTCAAACAAGCAGAGATTCACAACGCTGGTATGCCATTTAATTCATCGCGTGATGACGTATTCTTCTTTCTTGGAAACAAGAAAGGGTATCTATCATCAAACAGAGAAGGTGGTGTAGGAAAACTTGATATTTTTGAATTTGACATAGAATCAAAAGCAAGAATCGTTTCTGAAGTTTCGTCCGCTGAAACAATCGCTGGGAGAAATTCGCTTTTTACTGATGACTACAATTTTGATAGTCAGGAAACTGATGTTATTAATCAAATCATTTCTCGAAGATTATCCTCGTCTTTTTCCCAAGTTGCAGTCTACCTGACCACTGAGCAACTAAATGTCTACAACTCGCTTGGACGAGACGATAAAGAGCGGATTGACAGGATTGTGAATGGAAGAATTAGAAAAATGACTAGTTCAAGCCTCCGGTCGATTCGGTCTGAAGACGAGTACTATTACCAGCAATTGGATGCTGACAAAAGGAAGAAAGTGGATAGAGTTGTGACTACTTACTTGGAAGGCCAAGGGCTTGGTTTAAGTATCGCACTCTCGGATGAGAGTAATCAATTTTACAATGAAGAAAATCCTAACGATAGAGAGAAGTTGGATATTTTGATTTCGGAGAGATTGAAGACCTCTGCTGAGTACCGTCCTCGCTCAATCAACTACGAAAAATTAACTACCCAAGACAAAAAGAGTGTTGACGGTATTGTTTTGAAATATTTGGATCAAAAGAGAAGCATTGACGGAATCCGACTTTCCGTTGCTGAAAGAGTTTTTATGAGAGACATGGTGGATGAGAAATCCGTCACTGTTAATTCGGCGATCAAGGAAAAATTACTAGACCTAAGTCGAGAGGACAAGTACAAATTATTGCTTGAGGATAACGAATTTTACGAAGATCTAACATCTTCTCAAAAAGAAAGTCTGAAGGGAATTGCAAGTGCATTTCTGGTAGCTGACTTGAATTCATTTGATCAAAATGTTGATCAAGCGGATCTCTCAACATTTACCAGAATGGGGACAACCGCAAATCAAAAGGTCAACAAGTTAATCCTCAAGATGATCTCCAACTTGGCTAGTGCTGATGCTTACCAAGCGGAAACACTGTTTCAAACTGGAGAGCTGCTTGCCGCTAATTCTGGTTCTGCTGACGAAACGCTACAAAAACTTTTTAGCCTGGACCGAGGAATGACAGAAACAGACAAGGAGTCGATTGAACGATTTGTAAGATCTACCTACAAAGCCTACCTGGAAGTAGCACCTGTCTTTATCAAACCAGCATCAGATACAGGTGGTTTTGCCATTGAGGAGAGGGTCCCATTTTATTCAAGTACAGCTGCAACTAAAGCACTTGCCGAGCCGCTTGAAGACGACCGACCATTCGTTCTCTCACAAGAAATACTTGACCAATATGCGGCACTCTCCCCTGATAAAAGGGCGATCATAGATAGGTTAATTGGACTGGATTATGTCAGAAAAGCCTACGAGGGAAATAATCTGGAAACAGAAGATCCCAAAGAATACAGGAACCTCCCTGAGAGAGAAAAAGTATTTGTCGAAGTGCTTTCCCGAAATTTTAGAGGAGAGCCTAATAAGGAAAGTGAAAAACTACGTGTGAATGAGGCTTTCGCCTATTACAACAATCTGGCAAAGAGTAGGAAAGAAGTGATCAATCGAATGGTATTGAGTCGTACGTTCCTAAAAAGGAGCGAAAGATACTCTCTTGATTTTGAGGATGTTGGTAAAAGCAGAAACCTCAACGACGAAGAACGAAATATCCGAGAGCAAATTCAACGGTTCAGATTTCAGAATGCCCGTGTGATTACTAAGAATCAAGAAGTTGAAGCGCTGGATCATCCGGATCCGAAAGCAGAGACAATAAGTTTAGCAAGGCCTCCAGAGGTCGAAAAAGCCACCGTTTCCGATAATGGGTTGTTTCTCATTCCAATTGAAATCCCAAGTTATGCCTATCAAGGCTATCAGAGAATGACGATGAAGGGTAAGCTCATGAATCGTTTAGGACGAATCGCACCTGGAAAAGCGGTGACGTTGCTCAAACAAGATGACACTGAAACAAGCATTACCGGATATACTGACAATGATGGAGTTTTTGAATTCAAAATTCCAGCATCTGAGTACAAGATGATTACTGAGGCTCGAGCCGAAACAGCCCAATTTTCAGTAACAGAATTTAGCGTAGTTGGTGTGGATGCAGCCAAAACTTTTGAAGAAAGCTCTGTGGCCTACTTTGACACCAACTCTGAGCAACTGCGACCAGAAGCTAAGAAACTATTGGACGAGGTAGTGACAGAGTACAGAAGAAGCCCAGTTAGAATTGAGGTTGAATCTCACACCGATGATGTTGGTAACGCTGAATACAACCGTCAATTGAGTCGAAGAAGAGGAAACTCAGCATTTGAATATCTAGTGTCTAAGGGAGTGAAGAAATCAGAAATCTCTGTTGTATGGCATGGGTTTGAAAAACCAATTGCTTCGAATGATAATCCGTACGGTCGCCAGTTAAATAGAAGAATGGACATAAGGATGCTGGGAACAAGCAAGATAAACTTTACCCCCGGTGAGTACTTTCTGGTAAGACCGAATGCAAGTCTTGCAGCCATAGCCAGAAATTTGGGTGTGAGCGTCAATGAGGTAATGGCAACGAATGGACTTACGTCTTCAAATGTTCGTGAGTATCAGCCTCTAAGAGTAAAGTCTAGCAAAACGTCTAGTGTAGATTCAAATCTACTTGTACCTTCTAACTCCTCAATTGCATCAAATACGATTTATGTAGTGAAACGTGGTGAAACGATAGCTGATATTTCAAGGAGATTCAATGTGCCAGAAGAGTTGATTATGGAAATAAATGAGCTTACAACCCCAACGCTCAAAGAGGGAATGGAACTTCAAATCTCCACAGGTAAGCAATAAAGCAAATTAGGATTTCATAAAGGTGTACCCCGAAAGGAGTACGCCTTTTTTTGCACAGTCTATTTTGTATTCGGCTGGTTAGGGTCAGAGTTCCTAATGCAGAAACTTCTTAATTGATACGTTCTTAGAAAAGTGGGTTGGAAATTTTTCGGTAACCTGTATTTTTCGAGATCGAGTATTGAATTGAAATTTCAAAGGACGGCTGAGAAATGTCAACTGCTCGGTCGGAAATAAACAAGTTACTATTTAGGTCGTAGCTAACACGAATAGCCATCGAAGAAAACTTGACTCCCCCCATGAATATGTAAGAATCCCTGAATCTGTACCATGCACCAAACAGAATTTGGCTCCCACGCGATCGGTACCTGTCTTGACCTGGAGAGTAAGCGAAGTTCATTCCTGCATTGAATTGTACATTTCCCTTCAGGTATAGAAAGAGAAGACTAGGAGTAACGTACATCTTGTTGAATTTAGCTTCCAAACCACCATTGTACTTCAAAAGCATAGGTTCCGTGCTTTTGTTGTCGACATTAAATGACTTATTGGGTCGATTAACATTTGTAGCAGAGAATCCAGAAAAAGCACTAAAAGTGTACAGTAAGTAATTTCTATTTGGATTGTAGTAGTACATGAATCCTGCATTTACGATCACCGTTCCCTTTTGATTATCAAACTCAGTAACTGGGATTGGCAATGTATCATCAAAGCCATAAAACGGATTGTACTGCGAGCCCCAAGCCAAACTGCTAAAATTTAAGCTCCGGTTTTCATAGCCTGCCTGAACAGCAAAAGTCACAATATCTGAGCTTAAGAGACCGAATTTGAAATTGTGCGCGTACGTTAGAAATGCTGCACTATTCTGAAACACTCCATTAATTCCGCTACGCTCATTGTATGCCATAATTCCGATTCCCCCAATGGACCGTTCATAAGGTCCCCCTGGTTTCAAAGGGAAAATAAACGACACCTGCGTTAACTCGTTCACTACGTCTATACCTTGCACCTGTCGCTTGTGATTCATGTGTATCGATGGATCGTTGTACACTCCGGCAAATGCTGGGTTCAGGAACAAGGAAGCTGAGAAATACTGAGAAAACTGAGTATCCTGAGCTTGCACAGCTCGGCATACTAGAAGGATCAATATGTAGACTACAATCTTTTTCATCTCTGCAAGTAGAATGGTCCAGATCTCTCTTCAATTTTACCATTTATCCTAGTCAAAACTACCTGGTAATAGTATAACCCAGATGGTTCCTCATTTCCAGTGCGCTGATTAGTGCCATCCCATCCAACTTGATTTGCCTCGTCGAAAGTGGTCGTGGAATATACTAGGGATCCGAATCTATTGTAGATCTCCATTTTAAAATTTTCTTGAAGAATTCTTTCGCCGAAAACTCGGAACGTCTGGTTATCAGGGTCTGTCGCGGCTGGTGAGAAGATTTCCGGAATGTATACTAGCCCTTCTGGGTCGATTCGTGGTGCCAGTCCAATTGCGAGATATGCTGTCTCCAATTCCTCCAGTTCAAAGTCGATTTCGGTGAGGATTGACCCCCGAGTAAGAGAATCTGAATCCAACAACGACTCGACACCCAGCGATGTATAAACTCCACCAGGAGAATCAGAAACGGCTATCACTGGTGAGTTTACCCGATGACGGATGTTGTTTCCTACTCCAAAGTTTTCCAGGTCTTCTCCACTGAAATCAATTTGCACTTGTGTTCCATTCATGGTCCCTGCTGCTAGCTCCACCTCCCAAACACCATTGCTCGAAATACCTAATAATTCATCGTCCGGAAGTGGTTGTTCATTATTAGGTGTCTGGAAACCCACTGTCAGTCCGAGGCTTGCACCAAAAACTTCAAGCATTGTAATCGGAGCATAGACTCCTTCATAACCCATTGGGAACTTACGAATTCCACTGCCCTGATACGTCAATTTACCTTGGAAATAAGAGGTGACTGAGCCTCCTATTACCCTCACATTGCTTCCGAGAACAAAGCGGGTATTTTCCCCTGTTTTCATTACTCCATTGACGAATGTAATATCATCTGTTACCCTAAACTCATTGCCTGTGTAGGAAACATCTCCGCTTTGATTAAGCAGAAGTGAATTTACCAGGAGAGGTGTGGCTATAGTGATCATTTGGTTTTGTCCACCAAGGAAAGCGAGATTTCCCTCATTGCCATTGAAGATGTTGTTGATTGCCCAGTTACCGAAAAGTGAAATAGTCCCTGTATTCAAGATAGTTCCGTCATTTTCAAGATCTCCCGTTACTCCAACGTTAGCTCCAGGAGAAACATACAAAATAGCATCAGACGCAACATAGAGTTGTTGAGCCCGAGAGGTCAGGGATATAAATAGCGATATGTAAAGAGCTATCTTCTTCATCCTATTTGTTGGCCGCTTTGCCTGTTCCTAGCATTTTCTTTATCTGATCGATGTCGCTTTTCATCACAGTATTTTCACTCTGCAGTTTCACCATCATTTCCATGTGCATCGTTGAAAGCTTCATTTGCTTGTCTAAGGCACTCTTAAGTATTTCCTTATCGGACTTTTCATCCTCGATGTTAGCCATTAATTGGTTGATGATTTCTTGTTGTTCTTGAATGGCTTTGATGAGGACTGGAATGAGGTAGGAGTAACGCAAGCCCATTGTTTGCTTCTCGTCATCACCAACATTTACTGCCTCGGGAATTATTTCAAGAACTTCCTGCGCTATTAATCCCAGATTTGTCTCACCATTTTCGTTCCTTTTCCAATTGTAGGAAACGGCTCTCAACCTCTCAATGTCCTCCAATCCGTACTCCAATGGTTCGATATTGGTTTTGAGCCTCAGATCCGATGTCTGAATTGACCCTTCATAATAGACATCCGCGAAGCTATTAGCCGATGTGCCCAGATCTTGTGTTGCATCTACACCTGCTGGCCTGAGGACACCAGCTGTTACGATTTCGCCATTTCCATTAGGACTTAGCGTGATATCACCATCAGTATCTTGAGAAGAAATATCGTTCCCATCAATTCTAATATTGTTGACATTCAGCTGATCAGCACCAAGAACATTGATACTTGAAACATTGACACTTGCGTCAGTCACCAGTGCCTTACTGGCCTGTGCTGCCCCAGCTGTCGTTACATCAACATAGTTCAATTCTGTTGCCGTTAATGTTGATGCAACTCCATCTAGTGTTTGGTATTCTGTGTTTGATACATTTCCATTGGCAATTTTGGCTGCGTCAATAGCTGCTGCAGCCTTTATGTCAGCATTTTCGATGTTTGTTATAGTGTTATTGTCAGCATCGATTGATTTGTTCGTTAATGTTTGGCTGATGTCATGTCCTACCAAATCTGTGGTTGCTTGCGGAAGAGTAACCGTTGCATTGGCTGCTGCTGCTCCCGGTGAAAGTGTTATTGTTTGACCGTTCACATTACTTCCTTCAAATACCAGATTTCCCTGTATTTCAGAGTTTATTATGAGGTTGTCTAGCAGCACATTGTCACCGAGCGTAGTAGATCCACTCGTGCCCAACGTGGTGAACGATCCTGTGGAAGCACTGTTCGCTCCAATAGCGGTCCCGTCAATCGCGCCGCTGTTGATATCTACATTGGTGATCGCCTGGTTGTTAGCATCCATGGCACCTCCCAAGGTGGTGATCGTTCCAGTAGTCAGCGTTCCAGTCGTAATGTTGGCCGTGCCCAAAGTGGTCGTCCCAGTAACGCCCAAAGTACCGCCTACCGTAGTGTTTCCTGTCGCTACATTCACACCAAACAAGGAGTTGATGTCCACATCGGTACCATCGTCGATGATCGAACC
>JBDWQX010000107.1:0-6693 GCA_039986395.1 Cyclobacteriaceae bacterium | reverse complement strand
GATAACGTTGTTCCTTCATTTTTCCTTGAAGAAATTCCCAAGCTTTTGTGTGGCATTTTCTGGAGACATATACGTTGGTGATAATGGTAGCTGTCCTGGAAGATTTTCGACATGCAATGTTTGCGTCGGGAATGCGAAATTGATTCCTAATTCTTTGGCAAGGTTCATCACTTCCAGCAACACCTCGTGCCGAGCTTTCAGTTCTTCAGCCCAAGTGGGAACCTCAAAGAATATATAGAATAGCACATTCAAGGATGAAGCAGCCATGTCGTTAAAATAGATGTGGTAACCATCCTTTCTTGTTTTTGGATGCGTTTCCACAATTTTCCGTAACCCATTCACAAAAATCTCAATCAATTCGGGCGGCGTATCATAGGTGATTGAGAGCTTCGTGTAAAATCTTCGATACTGGCGCAATCCGTGGTTGTCGATGGTGCTGTCTGCAAGTTTCCCGTTGGGAATGTAGACCAATGAATTGCTGAAGGTTCTTATCCTAGAAGACCTAAATCCTACTTCTTCCACCGTTCCATCAATGTCACCACTTGTCACCCAATCGCCAACCTGGAAAGGTTTGTCAATAAAAATCATGATCGATCCGAAGAAATTCTTGATCGTGTCCTGGGCGGCCAGTGCAAATGCTAAACCTCCGATGGAAAGACCGGTTAGAAGAGGAAGAATTGGGACATCGAGGTTGTCGAGTATAAACAGGGTTCCGATAATCACAACAAAGGTCTTAAGTGCTTTTCTCAGCAATGGCACCAGTTGGTCATCGAGTGTGCTTTCCGTTTTCAGTGCCATCCGGGACAAATAGATAGCAACGATATTTACCATACGATAGACGACAATGGTCCCTGAGAGAGGCAGGGTTACCCGAAGTGCCGTTATGATGTATTGTGAATACAACACTGGTAACTGTAGCGCAGGTGTAAAGAGAATCAGAAGCAGAATGATGAAAAACACACTTGCAGGCCTCGCAAGAAGCCATAAGTATTTTTCTGAAGTCTCTCCTTTGTACCCAGAAGTGTGGAGTAGTTTTCGAATGACTCGTTCTGTTAAGAATGCAAAAATCTTGTAGACCAGTGTACTGATAAATGCCAGAATCAAAATGGCAACATACTGGTACATATACAGGCCCATAACCTTTTGAGTACCAAGCTTTGGCAAAAGATTCATCAACTTCCCGGTACCAAATCGAAAAGTCTCTTTATAGAGTTTATTGATGGCATCTACACTGGAATCGGAGTAGTACCAATTACCATCTTCATGCCGCAAGAGAAATATTCTAGGGTAGGCCTCTAGAAGAACAAACTTGTGCTTTCTACCAGTTGAATCAAAGTAGTTTGACGATTTTGGAATTTCGTCCATGTAGATATAAATACCTTTGCCATCCAATGCTCTTTTTAGCCTAACGGCCAAAATTTTAGCTTCAGATAGCGTCCTTTCCTTTGGATTGAATACCTGAGCAGCTAGTGAGTCATTGTAGCTCCCTTGCTGAAGATTCTCCATATGAGTGCGAACCGCATTATGTGGAGATGAAAGATTAAGGTATCCACTTTGTCCAAAGGACTGCAGTGCAAGCAAGACTGCACCGAAAAAAAGAAATCGATTCTGTTTCATAATCCTTCGCAAAGATAAAATGAGCAAGCTTACATTTGCAGCTTTGCAAAAACAATATAGATGTCAAACCCACTTTTATCTTCTTTTCAGACACCCTTCCAGCTACCTCCATTTTCTGAAATCAAGGAAGAGCACTACATAGAAGCTATTGATTATGCGCTTGAGGAAGCAAAAAGGGAGATTGATACTATTATCAAAAGTTCGGATGAACCAACATTTGAGAACGTGATCGAGGCACTGGAAAAATCTGGTCAAATTTTGACTCGTAATTCTACGATTCTCTTCAATCTAAACTCAGCGGAGACCAACGATCAGATTCAAAAAATAACTCAAGATATTTCACCGAAACTTGCGGCTTTTGAAAGCGAGGTAAAACAGAATTCTGAGCTTTTTCAGAAGGTAAAAATCATTTTTGACAAAAAGAGCGAACTGAGCCTAAGTCAAGAACAGCAAAAATTACTTAAGAACACTTACCTGGATTTCGTAAGACGAGGTGTGGAATTAAAGGGTGATGATAAAAATAGGTTCAAAGAAATAAGCATCGAACTGTCAAAACTGTCTCTACAGTTTTCTGAAAACGTACTCGCAGAAACCAATTCCTTTGAGTTGATCATCGAGGATGAATCGAATCTTTCAGGTCTTCCAGATGATGTACGGAGCAGAGCGGCGCAATTGGCAAAGCAAAAAGGTCATGCGGGAAAATGGATCTTTACACTCCAGGCACCTAGCTATATTCCGTTTGTAGAATACGCAGATAGTAGAGCACTTAGAGAACAGATGTTCATGGCCTATATGAGCAAATGTGTCAAAGGCGATGAACACGATAACCAAGAGTTAATTAAGAAGGTAATTGCGTTAAAAGCAGAACTCTCCAACTTACTTGGTTACCCAACATTCGCACATTACATATTGGAAGAGCGCATGGCTGGAGACCCGGACAAGGTCCTAGTCTTTCTAAATGACCTCTTGCATAAGAGCTTGGCTAAGGCTCAGTCGGAGGTAGTTGAAATTAAGGAGTACATGAAATCCACAGGTGCGGACCATGAGTTGCGACGATGGGACTGGGCATACTATTCGGAGAAATTGAGGAAAGAGAAGTATGAGCTGGATGACGAGTTAGTCAAGCCATACTTCAAACTTGAGAATGTAATCGATGGCGTTTTCAAAACAGCTGAAAAGCTATTTGACATCAAATTTATTGAGAACTCTTCGCTACCAAAGTACCATGATGAAGTTAAAACGTACGAAGTTGTGGATAGCAACGGGGCTGGAGTAGCCGTATTTCTTGCAGATTTTTTCCCAAGGAAAGGAAAGCGCGGTGGAGCTTGGATGACCTCATTTCGTGGTGAAAAAATGGACGAGGGAAAGCGAGTACTACCGCAGATTAGCATTGTTTGCAACTTCACTCCATCCTCCGACAATGCTCCCTCACTTTTGAAATTTGATGAGGTAAAAACGCTATTTCATGAATTTGGACATGCACTTCATGGTATGCTTGCGAATACTATCTATGAAAGCCTGGCAGGAACTAATGTGTATTGGGATTTTGTGGAACTACCTTCTCAGATCATGGAGAACTGGTGTTATGAAAAAGAATGTTTGGACCTGTTTGCTAGTCACTATGAGACCAACGAGACCATCCCGGAGGAGTTGGTTGATAGAATTATTAGATCTTCAACGTATCACGAAGCCTATGCTACTTTGAGGCAAATAAGTTTTGCGCTTTTGGATATGAAGTGGCATAGTATGTCAGTGGAAGAAGCAGACAAAATTTCGAGTGTGATGGATTTTGAGAAGAGTGCATTTGCTCCCACGGAACTCTTTCCCGAGGTTCCTAACACGAATATGAGTACTCAATTCAGTCATATTTTCGCAGGCGGATACGCTGCAGGGTACTATAGTTACAAATGGGCAGAAGTTCTGGATGCAGACGCCTTTTCACTTTTCAAGGAAAAAGGTGTCTTCGACAAGGAAACTGCAAATTCCTTCAAGGAAAATGTGCTAAGCAAAGGCGGGACAGAACACCCAATGGATTTGTACAAGAAGTTTAGAGGAAAAGAACCTTCAGTAGATGCCTTGCTAAAAAGAGCTGGACTAGCCGAATGATTATTGGAGAGAAAAATCGATTGATGACCATGAGGTTCACATCTCCTGGGGCTTATCTTGAAGATGAGGAAGGCAATGATGTACTACTTCCAACTAAATACATTCCGGAAGACCTCCAGGTGGACGACCCAATCGACGTCTTTATCTATCGAGATAGCGAAGATCGAATTATCGCTACCACACTGAAACCGCATGTGTATGTAAATGAATTTGCAATTCTCAAAGTCAAGGACGTGACGAGGTTCGGTGCTTTTCTGGACTGGGGAATTGAAAAGGATCTTTTGGTGCCATTCAGAGAGCAAATCGGGGAAATGGAATTAGGTCATTCATATCTGGTGTATTTGTATTTGGACCCTAAGACAGAGAGATTAGCGGCCACACAGAAAGTACAGTCCTACTTTGAGAAAGAAGATATTTTGCTTGAAGAAGGTGAGGAGGTAGATCTTTTGATTGCTGAAGAAACTGATCTGGGAATTAATGTGGTAGTCAATAATAGGTATCGGGGGCTTATATATTCCAATGAAGTTTTTACAGACATTTTAACTGGAGATCGAATCAAGGGCTATGTTAAAAACGTACGTCCTGACAACAAAATTGACATCAGTTTACGGAAGGTCGGAATGGAAAACCTTGAAGTTGGCGCAGAGAAAATCTTGGCTGTTCTTTCTGACAATGAAGGGTTTCTGGCTATCACAGATAAAAGCTCACCTGATGAAATTCAATTTCACTTCCAAATGAGCAAAAAGAATTTTAAAAGGTCGTTAGGCATTCTCTACAAAAAAAGACTGGTCGACCTCAGCAAAGAAGGGATTAAGAAACTATAGCTTCGAATATTCGATCTGCTCCTCTAGAGCTTTGCCTGATTCGGCCAAATCTCTCTTAATGTCTTTTATCAAAGCCCTTAGAGACTCAAGTATCTTTTTCAATGACTCCTTCTTTTCAGGTTGACTTGCAAAAACTTTTTCCATTCGCGAGGGAGACCTCAGCGATTTGTAGAATTCATCGTCGACTATGAGATTATTCAAGTGATTCTCCACAAGTGGTAGCAAACTTAAAAGATGCTCCTGATCCACCTTTAGATCCTCTTCGGGAATCGCATACATCATCGAGTTAATTTCTGAATCTCTCAGGTCAATTGGTTCTTCTAAGTCCTTTTTTAAAGTGCCCAAGAGTCGGCTGAGTGATTTTAATACGCCTCCGGTATGTTCATTTCGAGCATTGAATCGGGCGATATTTAGGAAAGGGAGATACTTCTTGACCTTTGTGTTCACAAAATCATACTCCACGATACCTCGGTAAATTTCGTTTTTTGTTTTGTCGTAGTCAGGAGTAGATACCCACACCGATGGCAGAATGTCTATCTCACATGTAGGCTTTTGAGCGGTCACACGAATTCTGGTCTTATCACTAAAATCAACGGACTTGAAATTGTGATCACCGCTTAGTATTTCCAAGAGAATGTCTCCCAACTCCTTTACGTCAAGATGTGGCTTGTCAGAAGGATTTTTCTTAAGAACGATTATTTCAACATCGCCATACAGTAGAATGTTGGTAAATGTCTTGAGTGCACCTTGGTATCGATAATCTACTGGAATACCCCTTTTAGTAAGCTCTCTATTAATTATTTCGTGAATTCTCCTCGAATTATTGTAGACCTTGTATGCGTAGGAGACATCAATCTCAAGCATTGATTCTAGGGTATACCTTACACTATCAGGAAGGTGGGAATTCTCGAATCCGTCAGAAAGAATGGGTTCCCTGAGAGCTTCATCGTATCGTCGTCCCTTGAGATTTTCGATGAGTAGGTTATAATCGTGCTCCATTGGGGTGGAAAAATAATCAATTTCCGTGATAATAATTGGATTTAATCAAGAATTGGTAGGGGTTGTTGCGCATGCTAGGTACTACAATACGAAGACCAGCCGACCATTGCCACCTGAAAATGCAACCTCTAAATGTCACTGCAGTCACTCATTGAAGAGATCAAGATTGGGTGGAATAGGCCAGAATTGAGTGCTTGCCCGTTGTGCAGCACGAAAGGAAGTAATCAAGACACTAATTAAAGTGATTAGGAATTACTGTCTACTTTCGTCTCAATGATTTTTCAAGTATTCTTAATTTCATTTGGAATTAGCATGTTGGGGACCATTCCTCCTGCGACTATAAATGTCACCGTAATGCAGTTGTCCTTGACGAAAAGGGCACGAAGCGCTTTTTATCTTTCGTTGGGAGCTGCAATTATTGATACCGCCTATGCTGCGTTGGCAGTGCAAATTCAAATCTACCTTGCCGAACAACTTGAATTCACAAATTACTTCTATCTCATGGCTGCATGCGTCCTAGCAGTGTTGGGCGTGATATCCATCCGTTCCAGAGTAAACTCTTCCCAAGTGGAAATTAAGGATTCCGGAAAGACAGGATTTCTCAAGGGAGTAATTCTTGGTGTATTAAACCCTCTTGCAATGCCGTTTTGGCTTGGAGTGACAACATATCTTCAAATCAATGGACTTATCAATTTAATGGGAATCAACTATTGGGGATACATTTTTGGTGTTTTCCTAGGTGAGATAGCTTTGCTTATTATCATCATTCGAGTGGGTGGTAGATTTACTAGAGTCGCCGACAATCGCACCATAGTCAACGTAATTCCGGGAGTGATTTTTTTGTTTTTGGCTCTAGTGAATTTTGGTCAATGGCTTTCCTATTATTTCTAGATCTCTCCAACAATTCGAAATATTTAGTATATAATTGTGGAATCATGAAGTCTCTACAGGATATAGTGCACTGCAAGCTCCGACCCACCGGAGCCTGAACCCCAAAACAAGGGGACACAAATCCATTTTTTTATTCACATATTTTATTAGCTCGAACACGAGCATTCTAACATTTTAATTCCATTTAGGGAAATGACAAAATCTAATTATTCTATTCGTAGAATTTTCAATCTTATAATTATGGCTCTCAAAGGTG
>JBDWQX010000106.1:0-5723 GCA_039986395.1 Cyclobacteriaceae bacterium | reverse complement strand
CCTTTCTGCCCGAACTAAAGTATGATTTCATACCTTCTTCGAAAGCTTTTGTTCCAGCTACTTCAAGAAGAAGCGTGTCAGGGGTGATATAGAACCATTTGAAATCATCGCTGATATTACTCACCAGTCGGTCAATGTCTGCTTTGTTGAATGCATCAACCTGATCATTAAATACCTCAAGAACGGGATTGACCTGAGCTTGAGAAATTAGTGATGTGAGCAAGAAGAGGATAGCGGTTACTTTTTTCATCTTATTTCTTTTCTATGTACGTTTTAAATCCTTCTTCAAAGAGCAGTTTCCATCCGGCAGAAAGATCACTTTTCAATTTCTCGGAAATTTCACCAATTACGGTATCCGAAAGGGTAAGTACCGTTGCATCTCCGTCTTCTTGTAGCGATAATCTGAGAAAAGAAAATGCGGGGCCACCGAATTGTGGTGATAGGTGGCCTTTGAACTCAATGACGTTTGGAGAATCGATGACAATCACGTCAGCCCAAACCAACCCTTCATCATTTCCATAGTCCTCGTACATTCTTCCCCCTGGTTTTGGCTCGATAATGAAATTTTTCGTTTTAGATGAAGTATAAAAATCCTTGCGCCACCAGAGCCCTACGTCTTTTATTAGACATTCCCACGTCTGATTGATGGGTGCTTTTATAGGTATCTCTAAAAGGATATTGATTGATTTTGATGGTTCCATGATTAATTTTTCTGTTTGTTGATCAATTGTTGATTTGTACTCAGCCAGTTCTTTTAGCTGTAGAAGATTTGTTGCCCAGAGCGCTTCATAGTTTTTCACCCATCGCTCATAAATTTCCTGCAGAGGCATTGCGTTGATGTGATTCCACCGGTGCTTCCCGACTTTTTTTGGGATGATAAGCCCCACACTTTCCAACACTGAGAGATGTTTCATAATTGCACACCTGCCAATGGACTCAAATTCGTCCACCAGATGACCAGTGGTCTTTGGCGATTTACGCACCAAATCCATCAACCTTCTTCTGGTTGGATCTGCTAAGGCCTTCCAGATAGAGTCAGTTTGAACAATTCTTGCTGTTTCGGTAGAGGTCATTTTACTATATGTTACTTTTTAGTAACATGTAAATATATAATAAACTTCTAAAAAGTGTTGCCAGGATTTATCTCTTCTGTTAGGATGCTATGAATACAAATCTCCATTTAGGTATCTGAGGCCGGAATCGATCACCACCGTGACGATCTTTTTATCTCCCTCTAGCGTTCTGGCTCGCTTGATTGCTGCCCATACGTTTGCACCTGAGGTGATCCCACCGAATATCCCTTCCATTCTGGCAAGTTTTCTGGCAGTTTCGTACGCATCTTCATCTTTAACCGAAATCACTTCATCTACCAAATCTGCTCGAAATATGGAAGGAATAAATGACAATCCGATACCTTCCAACTTGTGTTTTCCGGATGTACTACCGCCGGAAATATTTCGTACGTTGCGTGGCTCAACCGCAGTACAGATGATTCCGGGAATTTCGTCTTTGAGGATTTCAGCATTGCCGGAAAAGCAGCCACCTCCTCCAACCGCTGTTACGAATTCATCCACATTCCCATCAAGAGCATCTATGATTTCCCTTGCCATGTGGTGGTAGGCATTGCGGTTATCTACGTTGTTTACTTGATCCGTCCAAAACACGTTGGATTGTTTACTTAATTCTCGAACTCTGGCAATCATTTTGTCGATTAGCCGAGCAGTTAGGCCTTCGGGAGATTTTATGATTTCAAGTTCCGCGCCAAATGCCTGCATTGTTCTGAGTTTCTCACTTGAAAATGCGTCTGAAGAAACGAAATGGGCTGCATACCCTTTGTTTGCACATACCATTGCAAGTGAACTGCCAGTACTTCCTCCGGTGTACTCGATGACTTTTCCTCCTTTCTTAAGTTCACCTCTTTTTTCTGCTCCTTCGATCATGGAAAGCGCCATTCTGTCTTTCATACTTCCGGTAGGGTTTCCGCCTTCAAACTTCACATAGATCTCAGCACAACCAGGTTCAGATAATCTCTTCAGTTTAATAAGTGGAGTATTTCCAATCATTTTTCTAACTGATTTAGTATTCTTTCCTTGAAATTTTGATCCTTAAGCAGTGACTCCATTTCTTCGAGTTTGCTCAGAAATGCAACATCCTCCATGATCATCTTAGAAATTGAGGCTTTACCAGCGTTCCAAACTTTTTCAAAATGAGGCAACTCTTTCCTGGCTTTTTCAGAAAGTTGAAGCTGCTTTTTTCTGTTGTCTGATTGGTCGCCCGCCATGTCGATATAGCCCTTCTCTTTCATTTTGTTGATAATCTTGACTGTGGCAGGTTGGGAAAGTCCAAATGAAGTTGATAGCTCTGTCATGGTTCTTTTCCTGTGTTTTTTCAGTGCCAAAAAGACAAAGTGCCAATTGGGTTCAATTTCAAATCCTTTCAATTTATACACCTCACGGATACTATAAAGCATGGAATCGCTCAGTCGTTTTAGCCTGGCAATTAGGCCTAGATGGCCCAGTTCTTTTAAATAATCGTCCATTAATAATACTTAACTAGTTAAGTAAATGTAACTAACTTAGTTAACTAGTTAAGTAATAAAATGCTATGGGTATGAAATTTCTAAGTGGAAAACCTTTCTCAGATAAACTTCTCCCTGAACTGAAGGTTAAACATGCCGTAAAGTAGAAAAAGGCAGGTACCTGCGGTCAGGTAAATCCTATTTTTGAAAATCACATTGAGCCAGATAAACTCGCTCATTTCACGTGGCTCACTGAATGGATTGAGAAAAATATTGTAAGCGCTGTATTCGATTTCTTCAGCGAATACGAAGAAAACGAAGCTCACAATTACCATGATAATTGCCGTCCCGTTTCCATTTTTGGCTATCGTTGATACCATAAAGGCCATCGAAGCAAGAAACGCGATAGGGAAGAGGACCTGTCCGAGCATTGGCAGAATATTAAAGCGGTAGAGTGTTAGGTTGGCAATAATTGCGAGACCGTACAATAGAAACGTGGCAACAATGATTGTAAGAATAAATCGCACCAGCCACACTTTGTATCGGTAATTTGGGATGCCAAAAATGGTCTCCAGCATTTTTGAGTCATCATCGTTCTGGATGCCGTACGCCATGGGGTAGAAAATCAAGATCAGACCAGGAAAAACCAGAAAACCGTAAATAACTGCTTCGTTGAAGTTTGGATCTTCAAAGATTGTGATGGTAATGATCATGCCAAAAAACAGCAGCGCAGCAAGAACGAAGTAAATGAACTTGTTAGCGAAGATCACTTTGATGTTGTACATCGCAAGTTTATACGTTAGTGCCAGATAGCTCCTCATTGCCGTTTTTGTTTTTACTTTTCATCAACCATAAATACGCATCTTCCAGGTTCGCTCTTATTTGAACAGCCTGCTCATCAGGTTTAGTATCTGACAGGCATTTCACCTTGATCTTATCTCCGTCACGCATGTGATGAACTATCGTTCGCTCTTTCTTGATGTGTTCAAATTCCTCAGGTGATACGGAAAATTCCCAGACATTGTCTTTAGCGAGATCAGCCATGGTTGTGGGACTTCCCACGTACTCAATACTCCCTTTTATCAAGACAGCGAGATGGTTACAGGAGCTTGCAATGTCTTCAATAATGTGTGTTGAAAATACCACGATTCGCTCTCTACTCAATTCCACCAGCAGGTTTCTGAATCGAATTCTTTCCAGAGGATCAAGTCCAGCTGTTGGCTCATCCACCACCAGAATCTTAGGTAAATGAAGTAGAATTTGTGCAATACCAATTCGTTGCTTCATCCCACCTGAAAAGGAGCCAATCTTTTTGTTTTGATGCTCATCCATGTGCACTGCCTTTAGCACATACTGCACTCTGTCTTCACGCTCTTTCTTGTTGCTGATTTTCCGAAGAATAGCCTGATAATCAAGAAATTGATATGGAGTCATGTTTTCATAGGTGCCGAATGCCTGAGGCAGATAGCCAATCAGTCCTTGAAGTTCTTCTCGTCGCACACTTGTATCGTGTCCGTTGATCCAAATTTTACCATAACTCTGGTCCATAACACCACAAAGAATTCGCATCAAGGTGGTTTTCCCCGCACCATTTGGACCTAGCAATCCAAACATTCCTTGCTTGATGTTTAGACTCACTCCCCCAAGAGCCTTGAATGGCTCTTTCTTTTTTCCAATGATAGGAAGGGCCATGATGAACTTGAAGTACAGCCTACGAATTTTCTTGAATGGACCTTTTAGATTTTTAAGATCGATGGGCTTGCTGTTAATTCTTCTTCCTGCATTCACTAAGAAGAGCCCTATAAACCAAATGACAATCAAAAAGACCGCCAGCGCACGAAGGACAGGATTGATGTCATTGTAAATATGCACCGAACTCATGATTGGAAATCCCCAAAACAGAACAGAATAGAAGAACTTGGATAGTTTTTTTCTTTTCGGCCCCATCAAATGGGAAACTTCATGCAAAATCGAAATAAGTAGCACATGCAGCCCGATCATGAAGCATAATTGCCAGAAAGCCTTGTCTAAAAAGAAGTAGATAAAATAGACAAGGAACGTAATGAGAGCGACCTGCCAGATTAGATTCTGAAATATTGATTTAACGGAGACTACAGATTCACCTCTTGCCTCGTGTAGATTTTTGTTGCCTTTCCACTCACGAATCCATCGTTTATCCCTACCGTATACCTTGGTTAGATTCTGAATCTCGATATGCATTTCCTCTCCTTCGTCGACCATTTTGGCGTTGGCCTGTCGTAGAGAGGTCATAACGAAATGCGTCCCTCCAGGGATCAAAATGATGGCAGATAAGATCCAAAGCATTTGCCAAATCAGTCCTTCTACCTGTAGATAGACGAGTGTGCAGGTTGTTGCCATGAGCAATATCTGGCTGATCTTTATTGCAGGTCTAAGATTCTTAAACCACTTCAGAACGCTTTCCAAACCAGCACTCATCGTTGGAATGTAAATCAATGTCAGAATCGTACTGAATGCCAATCCGCCCATTACTGTTATGGCAAATGGCTGACCTATTCCAACGACATATTCCGCTTCACCCAAGGCCAATGGGAGCATTGCGACTATGGTGGTAATCGAGGTGATCAGAATAGGTCTGATTCTCGAAATCCCACTGATTATCAATGAACGATATTTTGTGTATCCTCTTCTTCTAAGAATTCTTGAGTAGTCAATCAATATGATTCCGTTGTTGACCACTACTCCAAGCAGAATCAGGAAGCCAATCAACGTATTGGCATTTAGTAGTGAATTTCCTGTAAAAGTCAGTCCCATGAATGCTCCGATGGCTGAGAGCGGGATGGTAAACATGATCACGATTGGGAGATATAGGGACTCAAAAACCGATGCGAGAATCATAAATATGATTACGATCGCTGCCAGTATTAGGAAATAGAATTCTTCAAATAACTGCTCTTCGTGCAGTACGTCAACCACCACTCCTGATGGAATATTTATACTGTTTACAATTTGATCAATCTCTAACCTTGATGCCTCTAATAGGGATTCGGATGCCACCACTTCGTCTATAAAACTGTAGGTCAACTCTATCTGTTTTTCCTGATTTAGTCGTTGAATTCCACTCTCTCCAGTAGAATAGATTACTGACCCGAACTCCTCCAGTTCATACGTTGCGCCAGCTGTATTGACTACTGGCATTGCCCGCAGATCTCGCATTTCTTTGGCA
>JBDWQX010000105.1:0-77737 GCA_039986395.1 Cyclobacteriaceae bacterium | reverse complement strand
GTGGAGGGCGGAAGTGGGCACAGCTTCGGAATTCATGTCGCTCAAATGGCTGGTATGCCAAATGAGATTGTGATCCGGGCAAATGATATCCTGAAACATTTGGAAAAAGAAAAACTGGCAGATTCTGATAGAGACAAACTGCAAGAGATGAAAGTGGAACAGTTTCAGATGAACTTGTTTGAGGCTGATCCACGGTTTGAGAAAGTACTAGAAATTCTGCGAAATGTCGACATCAATGCCACTTCTCCCGTGGAGGCACTACTCCGACTAAATGAAATGAAGGAATTGCTCAAAAATAAAACCTGATGGAAAACATTGTGAATTTGTACGCAAGTGATAACTTTGCAGTCCTTTTCCAAATGAGGAAAATAAGCGAGAGTAGCTCAGCTGGCTAGAGCACGACCTTGCCAAGGTCGGGGTCGCGGGTTCGAATCCCGTCTCCCGCTCAGAAATGGGAAGCCGTCCCGATTCCGATAGCTATCGGGACTATCGGGACGGTTTCTTTTTGTACTGACACCCATGCCTTGGTGGTGGAACCTGCCTGCCGCAGGCAGGTTGGTAGACACATAGCCATTTTAAAGAGATGTTCTATGTGTATGCATTAAAAAGTGAGGTTAGGATATATATTTATGTTGGCCTAACAAGCAATCTCGAAAGGAGATTGACGGAGCATAACGGAGGTAAGAATAAAACAACTAGGCCCTACCGACCTTTTGTTTTAATTCATTCGGAGATGTTCAAAACAAGAATTGATGCCAGAAAAAGAGAGAAATATCTCAAATCTGGTATTGGGAAGGACTACTTAAAGAGTCTGTTCTAAATGCCTTGGTGGTGGAATTGGTAGACACGCAGGACTTAAAATCCTGTGGCCGTTAGGCCGTGCGGGTTCAAGTCCCGCCCGAGGTACTTCTAAACCCTGTTAACTTATTGGTTAGCAGGGTTTTGTGTTTCTAGATAGGGGACAACAGAAAACTTGGTATTTTCCACTGCTCACATGAGCGATAAATTGAAAACGTGGAGCCTTGCATTTTCAATTATATGTACCTACATTTAATTCTCATATACAAGTTAAACTAGCAATGAAAGGAATAGTAGCAGCAAAGGAGCCGATAGCCGTAGAACTCGAGGCAGGCAAGACATACGCATGGTGTACATGTGGATCATCCACCACCCAACCATTTTGCGATGGTTCTCACAAGGGAGGTGAATTCCAACCCAAAGTTTTTCAGGCAGAAGAAACAAAGACTGCCTACATGTGCCAATGCAAGCAGACAGATAATCCTGGATTTTGCGACGGTACCCACAAGGGCTTGTGATCCGGACGGTTTCGAGTTTGACCTACTTTTGCTACATGCACTATCTAACTTTCGAGAGTAGTTCTAACTAAGATCTTTTTGTTTTTGTCAACTAACACTTTCCTCAACATAAATCCTATTTTGCTTTAGTGGTCTCTATTGAAAATACTGTCTTAGTGCCAGGCAATGTGATAGAACCAAAATGAACTTAGAAGAAACCAAATGCAACCTTGACCTAACGTGGGAGGTCGTCAAAAAAGCGGAACATGAATTTGCTGGCAAACCGATTCTGGGCTCAAACAATCCAGAAGAAATCAAAGCTGCTCTTGATCTGGGATTTCCATCCACACCACAAGGATTTAATCACATACTTTCGGACTTCGAATCACAGATTCTCCCTTTTCTAAACCGGAACACAGATGTCAGGTTCGGAGCCTACATCACAGGAAGTGGCTCGCGTATTTCTGCGCTTGCTGAATTCATCAAAGCTTTCTTCAATCAGAATGGACTCAAGTGGAACAACTCACCTATTACTTCCGAACTGGAGCAATTGGTCATTCAGTGGATTTCTGAATTTGTAGATTTACCAGCGTTCAAAAAAGGAATTCTGACATCAGGTGGATCCATGTCCAACTTAATGGCTATTCACTTTGCGCTTGCTTCAAAATTTCCTGGAAGAGAAATGAAAGGTCTTTACGCAGAAAAACCCTTCACCATTTATTGCTCCAACCAAACCCACTCAAGCGTAGATCGAGCAATGGTCTTTTTAGGCTTAGGCAGAGAGTTTTTGCGAAAAATAGATGTGAATGAGCAGTATGAAATAGACGTAGAGAAACTTAGAGAAGTAATCCAAAGCGACGTAGACCGTGGACTTCAACCACTCATGCTGATTGGAAATGCCGGTACTACCAACACTGGGAGCTTGGATGATCTCGTGTCGCTGGCTGCAGTGGCCAAAGCGTTTGACCTCTGGTATCACGTAGATGGAGCTTATGGACTTCCTGCTCGAAGGTTGCCTGAGCTTAGAGAAAAATTCAACGGGATTGAACATGCAGATTCGATTACCATCAATCCGCATAAATGGATGTACGTCACATTCGAAGCAAGCTGCGTATTGCTCAAGAAGATTCCAGCAGCTATAAATTTCTCGCCTGATTACCTCTTTACCGAAGATCCAGGATTGCGATGGGAATCATCAGAACATACCATTGAGCTATCGAAGGAATTTAGAGCGTTAAAAATCTGGTTCACGATGAAGTACTATGGAGCTGCGCAATTGACAGACTTTGTGAAACACGATATTGAGTTGATTGCCTACTTGGCTGACCAGTTGAAGAAAAGGACAAACTTTGAAGTAGAGCGACATCATCCACTTTCCATTCTATGCTTTCGTTGGATAGATAATACAAAGAGTGAACAAGAGCTTGAGAAAATTAACATAAATGCAGTTCGGCAGGTAGAGTCCAATGGTGAAATTTTTATCACAGGGACGAAGCTTGGCGGGAAGACCTATTTGAGAGTGTACTATGGAAACCCTGATAGGACGGAAGCGGACGTTGAACATATGATCAGCAAAATCGATAAGGTCTTTGAGCAGGTCTTGGCAATTACCTCATAAACGATGCATCTTTGTATTTTTCAAGAAACTCCTTGGATTTTTCTTGAAGCTCTGCCTGACGCTTTTGAATGCTTTCATATTGCTTTCGATAGTGTCTCGCGAGAGAATATTGACTCATATCCGGATCATAGGAAAGCTTAAACTGATAGTTATAATTCCAGAGATTCTCTAATCGATCGAATTGAAGATAGACAGTGGCAAGTTCGAGGTATAATTCCCGACCTAAATCAGCAGCGACACCGTTTTCCTTAGCCATTTCCCACGCCAGAGAATTGATTTCGGGTCGCCCAAAACCAAACACAAACTCAGTAATTTCTCCTGCCTCAAACCGTTCGATGCTTGCTTGGAGAGAATCAAGATTCTTTTGATTGTAATCGAAGACCACCTGCAATGCAGCATAGTGTTGAATGTCAAGCATGATATCAACAAGCGTACTTTCAATCAGTCTTTGCTGTTTCACATTCTCGTACCAAGCATCTAGTGCCAGAGCCAATAGTACAGCAAATACAATTGGAAGAATCGTAAGAACTAGTTTTTTAAGCATCTCGAAAATTCGCTCAATAGACGGAAAAAACATAGAAGATCAAAAAAAATTTCTCTAAAATGAAACACTTTCAATCCTTTCATCGTAATATTGCGATATGGGAATAACAAAGTCGGATCTATTTACAGAAGAGCAGAATGAATTGGCACTGCTAGCCAAGGCTTTTGCTCACCCGGCGCGTATTGCCATTTTGGAATACCTTCTGAAAACCAATCAATGCATAAACAGTGATTTGGTGTTGGAACTTGGTCTGGCACAGGCAACGATCTCACAACATTTGAAAGAACTGAAATCGATTGGACTGATCCAAGGAACGGTTGAAGGTACATCCATGTGTTACTGCATAAATGCGGAAGTATGGAATGTGGTAAGAGAACGAATGGAGAAGCTTTTTGAGAAACACGATGCCCAGGCAGGCTGCTGTTGACTTTTTTTGCCCTCATTCATCGTAATATAGCAATGAATAAATGAATCTAAATAATTAAATTTCAAAAACAATGGAACAGAAAACAGTTTTCCCGCGAACACACATTTCGCTTTATGTAAAGTCTATTGACAACACAGTGGATTTTTACACCAAATTTTTTAACACATCTGCCGCAAAGGTCGAGACTGGTTATGCCAAGTTTGAATTGGATGCCCCCGCCCTTACTATCTCTTTTGTGGAGAACAAGGAACTTGCCCAGCCATCGCATTTTGGACACCTCGGAATACAAGTAAAAACCAAGGAGGAGCTAAATGAAAAACTAAACCTTGCGAGGGGTCAGAAAATCGTGGAGCTCGAAGAAATGGAAACAGCTTGTTGCTATGCTATTCAAGACAAATTTTGGGTAGCCGATCCTGACGGATACGAGTGGGAGGTCTATCACTTCATCTCTGACGACTCCCGAATGGGAAGTAAGGCTGAGGCTGAAGGCGAAGCTTGCTGCTCTCCTGCGGAGAAAGAAGGTGCTGCTGCTTGTTGTTAACTTACCACAGGGAACCATTCCTCCCTTGAGGGAGGCTAAGAGGGTGTTTGGGCTAATGCAGAACACCCCTGTGGTCCCCCCAAGGGGACACTTAGCAATCACCCAAGTTTGCTGGACGAAAATTTGATTGGTGCTTTTTTGTGAATTTTATGCCTTTTTGATTTTAAATTCTAATCCATTGAAACTCAATCCAAACCTCGAAAAGTACATCGCTTCATTGAAACCGGATTTACATCTGATTCATGAAAGTAGAAAAGAGCTACTCTTAACTGTAGCAAACTATATCCGCAGCACCGGAAACCCCAAACTCAATTTCATCTGCACACACAATTCCAGAAGAAGTCATCTTGGACAAATTTGGGCTCAAACTGCAGCTGCTCACTTTGACATACGAGTGGAAACATTTTCTGGAGGAACCGAAGCGACAGCATTTCATCCGAACGCAATTGCAGCTTTGGAAAGAGCAGGTTTTGAAATCGAAGCTTCTGCAGGTACGAACCCTCGATATTCGGTTGGATTTTCAAAGCAAATTGACCCGTTGGTCTGCTTCTCGAAAAAGTACAATGACGAACCAAATCCTGAGAATGATTTTGCCGCAATCATGACGTGTTCAGAAGCTGATCAGGAATGCCCACTAGTCTTTGGAGCATCAGCACGTATCAAACTTTTGTATGAGGATCCTAAAATAGCAGATGGAACTTCAGAAGAAGCAGCTAAATATGATGAAAGATGCCGCCAAATTGCTAGCGAAATGCTTTTCGTTTTTTCTAAATTAAAAGAGGGATAGGAGAATTTTATTCGACGTAATCTTGTTTTAATTCAAACAAGAAATTATGCCTATTCCAACGCATCTTTCACTCACTATTCCAGACTCAGATCTACCCAGAATTGTAATCATAGGTGGAGGATTCGGCGGACTTAAATTGGCCAAGGGGCTGAGAAAAACGAAAGCTCAGGTCGTCCTACTGGATCGAAATAACTTTCATACGTTTCAGCCGCTTTTGTATCAAGTCGCCACCGCTGGACTGGAGCCGGATTCCATTGCAGGACCCCTCAGAAAATCATTCGAGGGCAATCCCAATTATTTTTTTCGAATGGTCAAGGTCACTGGAATAGATTCAGTAAAGAATAAGATCGAAACAACGGTTGGTAATCTCTCTTATGATTATCTGGTTCTCGCAAACGGCTCAGTAACCAACTACTTTGGAAATGACGAAATTAAAAAGAAGGTGCTACCACTCAAGCGAATTGTTCATGCGCTTGACCTTAGAAGTCATGTCCTACAAAATTTTGAGCAAGCGGTTCTAACCAAGGATCAAAAAAAACTCCAGCAAATGATGAACATCGTGGTGGTGGGTGGTGGTCCAACGGGTGTGGAAGTGTGCGGCGCACTCTCAGAACTGAAGAAACACATTTTACCAAAGGACTATCCAGATTTGGATTTTTCGCAAATGAATATTCATCTGATAGAAGGAACAAGTCGGCTATTAAATGGAATGAGTGATGCTTCGGGGGAGAACTCACTGAAATACATGGAACGTTTAGGAATAGATGTTAGACTGAATACCAGAGTTGAGGGATATGAAAATGATGTGGTGCTGCTGAGTGATGGATCAATTGAAAGCTCAACGGTGATATGGTCTGCTGGTGTGCGTGGCAATGTAATTAGTGGAATCGATGCCAGTTCGATTGAGCGAAGCAGAATCCTAGTGGATGAATTCAACTGTTCGAAAGGATCAAAAAATATTTTTGCTATCGGCGATGTGGCAATGATGCAAAGTGACGAGTTTCCTGACGGTCATCCAATGCTTGCTCCAGTGGCAATGCAGCAGGGAACTCACTTGGCTAAAAACTTCAAGCGACATTTTCAGGGAGACAAAATGATTCCTTTCAAGTACCTCGATAAGGGCTCAATGGCTACAATAGGAAAAAACAAGGCCGTTGTGGACATGCCTGGAGGTTTTCATGTAAAAGGGTTTCTTGCCTGGTTAATTTGGATGTTCATCCATATCCTCTATCTGATCGGTTTTCGAAATAAATTGATAGCTCTAAATAACTGGGTCTGGAGCTATTTGACGTATGATAAAGGAGCTCGACTTATTATTCGTACTTTCAAGAGAAGTCAGTAGAGAAGTTATTTTAAGTGCATTTAGTGCATGAAGAAGTACTGCACTCAGAAAGATTTAATTAAAGGTGGTCTTAGACCACAATTAACAATTCTTAACGCCGTAGATCATTACTTTTTTCCTTACTTCAAATCATTCTTCGCAAATTGCGCGCTTCTGATATTTTTGCATGCCGATAATCCCCTCCTTGGAGGGGTGGGGTGGGTAGAAAGACAATGATTCAAAAATAGAAATTAGATGGAAACGCAACCGATAGATAAAGACCTTCAGAAAGAACATCAGGAAAAGATTAGTCAGGTGGTCTCGGAAGTTGGGAAAGTGGTGATTGGACAGGACTTTATGGTCACCAGACTTTTGGTAGGACTTTTTACCCAGGGTCACATCCTACTGGAAGGTGTACCAGGAATTGCAAAAACGCTCACAGTAAACACGCTGGCGGACGTTCTCCATTTAGATTTCCAAAGGCTACAATTTACTCCAGACCTTCTTCCGGCCGATTTGGTAGGGACAATGATCTACAATCAGCAGAAAGCAGAGTTTGAAGTTAAGAAAGGACCAATCTTCGCTAATTTGATTTTGGCGGATGAAATCAACAGGTCTCCAGCCAAAGTGCAATCGGCTTTGCTTGAAGCGATGCAGGAAAAGACCGTTTCCATTGGAGACACAACGTATAAGTTGGATCGCCCATTCCTTGTAATGGCAACCCAAAACCCAATTGATCAGGAAGGAACCTATCCACTACCAGAAGCGCAGGTAGACAGATTCATGCTAAAAGTGCATGTGGGATACTTGGATAGAGAGGGAGAGTTAGAAGTGATGCGCAGAATTGCTGATTTGTCGTTCGCACCAGCACCTCAGCCTGTCCTTACCAAGGAAGATATTTTTTCTATCAGAAATGAAATCAATCAAGTGACCGTTTCTGAGTCTATAGAGAAATACATCATCGAATTGGTTTTTGCCACACGTAATCCAAAGGAATACAAATTGGACCATGAGGCGCAGTACATTCAGTTCGGAGCCTCACCAAGGGCCTCTATCAACCTAAACCTCGCATCAAAGGCGATCGCATTCTTCAATCAACGTGATTACGTCTTGCCAGAAGATGTCAAGGAAATTGCTTCAGATGTTTTGAACCACAGGATCCTTCTCAACTATGAGGCTGAAGCAGATGGTGTCTCTACACATGATATCATCCAATCAATCCTTTCCAAGGTTCAAATCAGCAAATAGAGGCTTTCAGGGCACTATTTTGCACATCAGTTTACACTGAGATAACATTAGTAACACCATCGTGATATCTACGGTAGATGGTTTAACTGTTTAGTAATACCATTTTTCACGGCTGTTAACATTCGGCATTCATTTTTGCGACAGAAATTAATCTTAATCGCATTAAAACAGAATGAAAAAGCTAAAAGCCATCGCACTTTATTTCTCAGCATCACTACTGATCGTCTCATGTGGAAGTGATGATTCGTTTGTTGTTCTTCCAGATGATAATGGAGGCTCTGAAACAGAAATCGTTCACTCGGGCATAATCGGTGCTAATGAAACTTGGTCATCAAGTGAGATTCATATTTTAGGAGACAAAGTTGTGGTTGACGATGGAATCACTTTAACCATCGAACCAGGTACTATCATAAAAGGTGTTGAGGGAGAAGGCTCATTGGCATCAGCATTAATCGTTGCAAGAGGTGGAAGGTTGGTTGCTGAAGGAACGTCTTCTAATCCAATCATTTTTACGTCCATTCTCGATGACATAGAAATTGGACAGAAAGCTGGTTCCAATTTATCAGAGACTGAAAACGGACTATGGGGTGGTTTAATCATCCTTGGAAAAGCGCCGATCTCCGCAGATGCTAGTGAAGTGCAAATAGAGGGAATACCTGCTGACGAAACATATGGTCTTTACGGAGGTAATTCTTCAAGCGACAATTCAGGTATCGTTAGATACATATCTGTACGACACGGTGGAACGCTCATCGGAGAAGGAAATGAAATCAATGGAATTACACTTGGTGGAGTGGGCAACGGAACAATTATCGAATATGTCGAAGTGGTCGGTAATAAAGACGACGGTATCGAATGGTTTGGTGGTAGTGTGAATGTTTCGAATGTGCTTGTATGGGCAGCAGATGACGACGCACTGGATGTAGATCAAGCATATTCTGGAACAATAAACAATGCACTTGTATTAGCATTTAGTGGTACAGATCATGCGTTGGAAATCGATGGACCAGAAGGAACCTTGGAAGGAAGCTTCACATTGTCAAATGCAACCTTGGTGGGTGTGGATGATGAGATCGCTGACTTTAGAGACGGAGCTCGAGGAACTTTAACCAACATCTATGTGACTGATTTTGTAAGCCCTTCAGCTGACCTTGATTCAAATAGTGAAGCTGACGGTGAAGGCGATGTTGAATTGGATGACGATGAGACTTCTGCAAACTACGCTTCTGGTGTGCTGAACTTCAGTGCATGGGAAATCAACTTAGCAGTGGGGACTACTCTGGAAGACATATTTGCTGATAAGGCTGATTTTCCGACTTCTGGGATTGAAGCTGATATTCAAAACTTTGCGTCTTCAGTAACACCAGGGACAAGGACAGTTGGTGTTGATGTATCCATTTTTTCCAATTGGACCTTTGCTTTCGAAAAAGGAAAAATAGTTGACATTCAATAGGACGAAAAAAAAACAAATATTCTACACTCGCAGAACCTGCGAGTGTTTTTTAGTATAAGAACCTTAATAAATCAATGAAAATCTTAAATCTAATTTCTCTTGTATCATTCCTTCTTGCAGGAAGTGCCTCGGCTCAAAATGGAACGATCCGAGGTAAAATTATAGACGATACGAGTGGTGAAGAGTTAATTGGTGTAACTGTACTGATTAAAGGGACCACAAATGGTGCGATCACTGATCTGGATGGAGCGTTTGCACTGTCAGTAGCTCCAGGAACATATGATCTTCAGGTGTCATATGTTTCGTTTGAAACGATTTCCATTACTGGGCTTGACGTTCAATCAGGTCAAGTTGTGAACATTGATCAGGTCCGATTAAAGGAAGAAGTGTCGCAATTAGAAGAAGTGGTTGTGACAGCACAAATTATAAAGCAGTCTGAAGCTGCTATACTCACCGTAAAGAGAAAGTCTGCCAATCTTCTTGATGGTATTTCTGCTCAGAGCTTTCGGGAGATTGGTGATAGTGACGCTGCTGCCGCAGTCAAAAGAGTAACGGGCGTGTCAGTGCAAGACGGGAAATATGTCTACGTGAGAGGCCTCGGAGATCGATATACTAAATCAATGCTCAACGGGATGGATATTCCTGGTCTTGACCCTGATCGTAACAACTTACAAATGGATATTTTTCCAACGAACGTGTTGAGCAACATCATTGTGTATAAGTCCTTCACTCCCGATCTTCCAGCGGATTTCACAGGAGGCGTGGTGAACATTGAAACAAAGGATTTTCCAGCAGAAAAGACCTTTGATATCTCTGCTGGCGTAGGATTTAACCCATCTATGCATTTCAACAGCGACTACTTAACCTATGGAGGAAGCGGAACAGACTGGCTTGGCTATGATGACGGGACTCGAAGTTTGAAAGTGCATCCACTGGTGCAGGTTCCAAATCCGGTGCTAGATAATCCACTTACCACCCAAGTAGCCAGGGCATTCAACAAAACGTTGGCAGCAGAGAAAAAAACAAGTACACCTAACTTTTCTTTAAGCAGTGGTCTGGGAAATCAGTTCGATTTCAAAGGGCTAACGGTAGGGTACAATGCAGCTTTTTCTTATAGAAAGAATACCACTTTTTACGATCAGGCAGAAAACAACTCATATGTAAAACCCGACTTGGGAAACGAGTTTGAATTACTGCTAAACAGGCCTCAAAATGGTGCCCAGTCAGCAGATAGCCGACTGATCAGCGGAATGTTTGGAGGTGCTGTGAAAACCTCAGGCTCAAAGTTCAAGGTAAATCTCTTAAAGATACAGAATGGAGAAACTCGAGCAGGAATTTTCAATGTCGGTTCTAGAATTTCCGGATCATGGGATGGAATCAAGCACAACCTTGAGTACACAGAGAGATCATTAACGAATCTACTCGTTGGGGGAGAGCATTCATTGAACGAAAATGATTGGAATATCAAATGGAACGTATCGCCGACGTGGTCTAAAATTGAAGATAAAGATGTAAGAAATACTCCTTTCAGAACAGATGGCGGAGGTTTTGAAATCGAGCCGAGTGAGTCCGGTGATCCAACGAGAATCTGGAGAAACCTGGATGAAACCAATATTGTGGGACGCTTTGATATCACGAAAAAAATCAATTTTTTGAATGGAGGAGGCAAACTGAAATTTGGTAGCTATATCACAGCAAAGGAAAGAGACTATCAGATCTTCAATTATCGATTGGTCCTTCGAGATCCCAACGGTACTATTCAATTAACCGGAGATCCAAATCAGCTATTGCTTGAGGAAAACATCTGGACCGTCGATTCTGATCAGGGATCTTATCTTTTTGGAAACTTCGAAGTGTCAAACACCTTCAATTCGAGGCAAACAAACGTTGCAGCATACGTCCAATCTGAGCTTCAAGTATCCGCTAAATCCAAAGCCATCGTTGGTATTAGGGTTGAGGATTACAAACAATTTTATACAGGTGCGGACCAATCAGGAACTTCTTTTGATGATGAGGAAATTATCAGTTCAACGAAGTTTTTTCCAAGCTTGAATTTGACGCATAGCACCAACGAACGAACGAACATCCGTGCTTCTTACTCGCGAACGATCGCAAGACCTTCTTTTAAGGAAGCGTCCATCGCACAGATTTTTGATCCACTTACTGGCAGAACTTTCATTGGAGGCCTTAGACCTTTTGTTGTATCAGGAGACACGATCTGGAACGGAGGATTGCGTGAGACAGATATTGACAATTTCGATATTAGGTACGAGACATTTCAAAGCGGTGGACAGACGGTGTCCCTGAGTTTCTTCTATAAAAAATTCCAGAACCCGTTGGAATTGGTGGTGTTCAGTGAGTCTGCCCCGGACAATTTTCAGCCAAGAAACCTGGGTGATGCTAAGGTCTACGGAATCGAATTTGAAATAAGAAAAAGACTTGGTGTGATAGTTCCCAATCTTAACAACTTCATGTTCAGTTTGAACACATCACTCATTAAGTCTGCATTGGAGATGGACAAAAGTGCTGGTGGCGAGTATGAGTCCAGATTGAACAATCTTAGGGATGGAGAAACAATTGAAGATACCAGACCGATGCAGGGGCAAGCACCTTATCTGATAAACGCGGGAATCAACTACGCTCCTTTCGACTCCGATTGGGAAGGTGGATTGTACTACAACGTCCAAGGTCGAAGAATTTCAATTGTTGGAATTGGAGCAGCGGCTGATGTGTACGATGTACCGTTTCACAGTTTGAATTTTAGCGTCAAGAAAGAATTTGGCAAGCAAAAAAACCAACAGCTTAGTTTTCAAGTCAACAATATTCTTGATTCCGAGAGAAGGCGTGAGTATGAATCATTTGGTTCTACCAATGCCACATTTTCCTTGCTGAATCCTGGAAGAACTTTCAATCTAAAATACCGAATGAGCTTGTTTGCTCAGTAAAACTGAAACGGTATTCAAAAAAACTACTTTCTCATGATTCGTATTTGTAGAACTAATCAATATGTTCTACATTTACGAAAAAACCTATTCTATGAAAGGAACACACCTGGGTGAATTCGAAGAGCTTGTGCTATTACTTGTTGGAGTTCTCTATCCTGATGCATATGGATTGGCACTCAAAAATGAAGTGGTAAAGCAGACAGGTCGATCGGCTGCTATTGGAGCGGTGCATTCTGCACTCAGCAGACTGGAAGAAAAGGGATTCCTAAAATCTCACCTTGGAGACAGTACCAGCGAACGGGGCGGGCGGAGAAAGAAACTCTACTCCATCACAGCGGAGGGAAAGAAGGCGGTCGAATACAACCGCTCATTAAGAAATGAACTTTGGAGTCAAATACCAGAATTAGCCTGGAAGGGATGAACGATGAAATCGAATACTTCCAATACTGAAACCTTTGAACCGCCCAAGCTGGCAGGGAGATTTCTTGAATGGTTTTGCAAACCGGCCTGGCTAGAACCAATTCGAGGAGACCTTCAAGAGCAGTATGTATGTGATCGATCTCGAAAAAGGAAGTTAATAGCAGATACTCTGTATTGGATCAATATGCTCAATTTCCTTCGACCTTTCGCTCTTAAATCCTATTTACGAAATTCAAATACAGCACTCATGTTTAAAAGTCATTTAAAAATCTCCTGGAGAAATCTGAAGCAGCAAAAAATGTATACAGGAATCAATGTATTTGGACTCGTGCTTAGCACAGTGATATGTCTCAACATTGCTTTTTACGTCAGTGATGAGCTCAGCTATGATACGTTTCATCCTGACTATAAGAACATCCATCGGATAACGGTCGCGATCAAGGCAGCAGGTGGTGTATATAATGAAGCAGGAACCCAATTTCCAATGGCTCGGGCGCTCCGGGCAGACTATCCTGGGATTGAGCAAACAGTCAGATTGTTTCAACCTTTAAGTGACCCGTTGCTTATTCGAGGAGACAGGAAGTATACTGAGGAGCGTTTTTTTCTAGCGGACCCGGACTTTTTCTCTTTCTTCGGTTACCCGCTCATTGCTGGATCTCCCAACGAAGTGCTGCGCGAACCCAATAGCATCGTCCTGTCAGAACGAATGGCGGAAAAATACTTTGGAAAGGAAGACCCTCTAGGAAAGTTCATCAAGTACAATGACCATCACCTCCTGAAAGTCACAGGGATTGTCGGAGAATCTGATGAGAACTCTCACATAAAGTTTGATTTCGTTTCACCCCTCCAATTTCAGCTGAATCAGTGGAAAGAAGTATCCGGCGCTGAAGGACGAGAAAACAAATGGTATTGGACAGGTGCCTGGACGTATCTGAAGTTTAGGAATGTTTCGGAAATGGAAAAGGTGTCCGCGGACCTACCGCAGTTCGTGCTAAATCATTTTCCCGAAAAGTGGAAAAACGAAAGCAAACTTGATCTTCAACGAATTGATGAAATTCATTTAACCTCTGATTTGCTATATGAGATAGAACCAAATGGAAGTCTGGCAAACATCAAGATCTTCTCAATTATAGGGCTGGTACTTTTATCCATTGCAATCATCAATTTTGTGAACCTCATACTTGCCCAAAGTATGGAGCGAGCAAAACAGATTGGGATTGCAAAGAATTTAGGTGCAACGCGCGCACATGTTATGGGACAAGTGCTCACCGAGACTGTCCTGATTTGTCTTTTTTCAGGCTTGCTAGGATTATTTCTTAGCTATTTGACTGTGCCGTTTCTAAATGGGATTACGGGTAAGTCGATCGATCCAACGACCTACTTTTCAGTACTTAACTTCTTTAGTTATCTCTTGTTGTTCATTGGTTTGGGAGTTATTTCAGGAATTTATCCAGCTATTTATCTTTCTAAGATCAGCAAGATCAGTGCGATGAGTAGTAATGTTGGAAGGGTGGTTTCAAGATCATTGGTTCGCGAGTTACTTGTTGGCATTCAATTCATATCTTCAGTCATCCTCATCATTTCAGTCATCGTTATCAATGCGCAGAGAGATTTTATCTTCTCTAAGAACATTGGATTTGACAAAGAGAATATGCTGGTGGTGAAGGCTCGTCAGGACATCAACGAAAACTTCGACGCATTCAAAAATGAGTTATTGAAAATGTCAGAAGTCGTTAATATTTCGGGTATTACCGAGGTTCCAGGTGAAGGAATGGGAAGTTGGAGATTTGTGCCAGAAGGCGGCAACAGAGCTGAGCCCATTCTCATGCCTCATACCTCAGTCGGGTATGACTTTACTAAGACGATGAATATTGAGGTAGCCTCTGGTCGATTTTTTGATAAAAAATTTCCCGCCGACTATGATCATGCATTTGTTTTAAACGAAGAAGCTGTAAAAAACCTGGGATGGGAAGATGATCCAATCGGGAGGAGCCTTGAGCTATTCGGACCAGGAACGGAGAACATAATCATGAAAGGGCAAGTGATTGGAGTTCTCAAGGACTACCACTACGAATCATTACATCATCCCATAAAGCCAGCGGTGTTTAGTCTGGCACCAAGGTTTGGGAATTATATGATCAAGTTCAGGACAGATCAATTTCCAGATTTCGTCGGGAAAGTGGAGTCAGTCTGGGCAGGCTTTAGTGAGAAATGGCCATTGGAATATCATCTTCTTGATCAAAAATTGGCGGTTCAATATAGTCGGGAAGAAAAGCTTTCTCAATTAATCAATTTGGCAGTGGGGATTGCGCTCATTATCGCATGCATTGGAATTTTTGGACTTAGTTCCTTCATGATCGCCAAGCGTACCAAAGAGGTCGGGATTAGAAGGGTGCTTGGTATAAAGACAAGTGCTATCGTCATGCTCTTATCAAGGAACTTCATCATCGTGGTCCTGGTGGCAAATGTGCTAGCATGGCCAGTTGCTTACGTAGCGATGAAAGGATGGTTGGAAAATTTTGAATACACCGTTGAAATTGGCTGGCTAGCGTTCTTGATTGCAACGGCAGTCACGTTGGTCTTGTCTTTTGCGATCACAAGTTTTCATGCTATTAGGGTTTCCAGATTGAACCCCGTAAAATCATTACGATACGAATAAGTACCTGGATTATAACATTCAGATAAGTGCATCGTGATATAGCACTTTACTTTTTTGGTTATTAATAGAGTGCGGCCCCTCTGCTTAAGAGGGGTTATTTTTTCTGTTCCACTTTTCGAATCTCTTCCTTCAAAAACTCCATCTCTTGTTTTGTGGAATTCAGAAGCGTGAGGGCCGCAGATTTTTCTTCTTCCTGCAAAGCCGTTTCGTACTGGCTGGAATACTTTTGTGCAGCTAATTCCTTGAGCTTTAATTCTGCCAGATAAAACTGTATGTAAAAATCCTTTTTAAAAACTCGGAGAAGTTCCTTTGCCTGCGTCTTGTACTTTTCTTCTTTGAGCCCGATTTTAAATAGTGTTTTTCCACCCTCTTCGATTGTTTGCGCAAACACCAAAAGATCTACATTTCCGTCTGAGGCCGCCGCAGGGATCGTCACCTCGTAGTAGGTACGCATATCCAACGGGCTACCAAATTGCCGAGCATATTTCCACCAACCTTTTCGTACTTCATCGCGTGTGAAATCGAACTCGCTCCCGAAACCCGTGAGACTTTCTCCATCCAAATCAAGAGATGTTCCGTTGATGGTTAAGTCGAACCTTTTTTGACCATTTACTTGAAGGAAGCCAAACAAAATGACAGCTAGAAGTGTATTTTTATAAATCTTTATTCGCATGACTAATTCAACCACAAATTTACCACTGCAAGGCCAAAGAATCTTGATTACTGGAGGCACTGGCCTTGTGGGCCAACGATTAAGTAAGCTTCTTGCTGAAAATCATTTTGAAGTCTCTCACCTTTCAAGAAACCCAACGAAAGGAACGTACGAATCATTTTACTGGAACGTAGAAAAAGGTGAGATTGACAAAGAAGCGATCAAGAATTCTGACATTATTATTCACCTGGCAGGGGCAAGTGTTGCGGGGAAACGATGGACGAAAAAATGGAAGCAAGAAATTTATGACAGCCGAATCAATGCTACCCGTCTTTTGGTCGAAGCTATTCGCAATCACAATTCAAGACTCCAACATTTTATTTCAGCATCTGCAATTGGCTATTACGGCTGGGACACTGGACAAAATCTGGTGGATGAAAGTTCAGAAAAAGGGAAAGGTTTTTTAGCAGATGTTGTAGCCGATTGGGAAAAAGAAGTCTCAAACCTGGACGAATTTGGTGTTAAAAATTCGATTGCCAGAGTTGGGATTGTGTTGAGTGATAAGGGTGCGGCTCTTGTAGAGATGATGAAGCCAATCAAACTCGGTATTGGAGCACCGCTAGGATCTGGTAAACAATTCATGAGTTGGATTCACATCGATGACCTTTGCCAGCTATTTATTCACATGATCAACAGCGGAGAAGCAGGAGTTTTTAATGCTGTGGCACCGAATCCAGTTACTAACAAGGACTTTACGAAACAGCTCGCCAAAGCTGTAAATAAACCTTTGATACTTCCAAACGTTCCTTCCTTTGCTTTGAGGTTGCTTGTGGGCGAAATGCAAGTGATGCTGACTGGCGGCAACAAAGTGTCCAGTAAAAAAATAGAGCAGACAGGATTTGATTTTCAATATCCTTCATTAGATTCTGCCCTCAAAAATTTAGTAAAGTAGGTAATGGAAGAAAAGGAAATTTCGGAAGAGCAGAGAGCGAAAATTATTAAAGCATTCAAAGAGCGTAATTGGAATGAAATTAAAACTTCGGATTCGTGGGTGATTTTCAAGGTCATGGCAGAATTTGTCGAAGGCTTCGAAAAAATGGCCAAAATTGGACCTTGCGTATCAATTTTTGGCTCGGCGAGAACAAAGCCAGACAATAAATATTATAAGATAGCGGAGGAGATAGCCGCCAAAATTGTCCGCCATGGATATGGTGTAATTACCGGTGGTGGTCCTGGAATTATGGAAGCTGGAAACAAAGGCGCACACTCGCAGGGGGGGAAGTCAGTTGGATTGAACATCGAACTTCCGTTTGAGCAAAATCACAATCTCTACATTGATCGTGATAAGAGTATTGACTTTGATTACTTCTTTGTGAGAAAAGTAATGTTTGTCAAATACTCACAAGGGTTTATTGGTTTGCCAGGAGGTATGGGTACGATGGACGAGCTATTCGAAGCTTTGACCTTAATACAAACCGAAAAGATTGGCAAATTCCCTATCGTACTTGTAGGCGTAGATTATTGGTCCGGCCTAGTTGACTGGATGAAAGAAGTAATGCTTGGCAGAGAAAGTAACATAGGTGAGGATGACTTGAAGTTATTTTCAGTCGTGGATACAGCAACTGAGGCTGTACAAGCCATTGATGATTTTTATAGTCAGTACAATCTCTCTCCAAACTTTTAACTTCGCGCATTCATACTTTATCGCCACGCGTCATTTTGGAAAAGAGAGAAGAGGTTATCGAAATAATTGGGGCCCGAGAGCACAATCTAAAGAACATAGATTTGAAGCTTCCGCGCAACAAACTCATTGTTATCACAGGGATTAGCGGGAGTGGTAAATCATCATTAGCGTTTGATACCATTTATGCCGAAGGTCAACGGCGCTACATGGAAAGCTTTAGTGCATACGCGAGATCGTTCATCGGCGACATGGAGCGACCAGACGTCGATAAAATCGAGGGGTTAAGCCCGGTAATCTCGATTGAGCAGAAGACCACTTCGCGTAACCCGCGATCCACGGTCGGCACCGTCACTGAGATCTACGATTTTCTACGACTACTTTATGCGAGAGCCGGTGAGGCTTTTTCCTACCTGTCGGGAAATAAGATGACAAGGCAGTCGGAAGACCAGATCATCGACATGATTCTCAAAAATTTTGATGGAGCAAAGCTGGTATTGCTGGCCCCTGTAGTTAAGGGTCGAAAAGGGCACTACCGTGAACTGTTTGTGCAAATCAGGAAGATGGGATTTGCCAAAGTCCGAGTCGATGGGGAAGTGCAAGACCTAGTGCCAAAAATGCAGTTGGACCGATACAAGACCCACGACATTGAAATTGTAATCGACCGGATTGTTGTTGCTGAAAAGGATAAGAAACGAATTAGACAGTCCGTAAATGATACGTTGAAACAGGGCTCTGGCGTCATGATGATTCTCAAAGAGGATGATAGTGTATCGCATTTTTCAAAAAATCTAATGGATCCCGAGACAGGCCTAGCCTACGATGATCCTGCACCAAATACCTTTTCTTTTAACTCGCCCTACGGAGCATGCCCCGAATGTCATGGGCTAGGGGTGATCGAAGAGATATCCAAAAACTCAATTATCCCTGACGAAAATCTGAGCATCAGCCGGGGAGGTATTTTGCCGCTCGGCGAGTATCGAGATATATGGATTTTTAAGAAAGTTGAAGCCATTCTGAAACGAAACAAGGTCAATCTTTCAACGCCTATAAAGAACATCCCAGATGAAGTGATTCATCTCTTACTATATGGTGACGATGTGCCAGTGGCAGTTAGCTCAGTCAAATATCCAGGCACTGACTGGAATACCAAATTTGAAGGCATTATCAATTTTCTTGAAAAACAGAAAGATGGCGGTTCAGAGAAAATTCAAGCCTGGGTCAAGGAATTCACTGATTCTAAGATATGCGAGGAGTGCAGCGGAAAGCGTCTGAAGAAAGAGGCACTTCACTACAAGATCGGGGAGAAAAACATCGGGGAGTTGGCCGAGATGGATATCACAACTCTTGGCTCATGGATGGAGAATATCGAGGAGAAGTTGAATGAACGGCAACTCCTTATTGCGACTGAGATTTTAAAGGAACTCCGAAAAAGAATTGGATTTTTGTTAGACGTTGGATTGACTTATTTGAACCTCAACCGGCCGTTGAAAACCCTTTCTGGGGGTGAAGCGCAAAGAATCAGACTGGCAACTCAGATCGGGACGCAATTAGTGAATGTGCTTTACATCCTGGATGAGCCAAGCATTGGACTTCACCAGCGGGACAATGTCAAACTGATTCAGGCATTAAAAGATCTGCGTGATCTGGGTAATACGGTGATCGTAGTGGAGCATGACAAAGAGATGATGCTGGAGGCAGATGAGGTCGTAGATATTGGTCCAGGAGCAGGGCGGCACGGGGGAAATATTGTTGCCAGCGGAAGCCCAAAGAGTTTCGTAAAGCAGAAAAGCGCAACAGCCGACTATTTGAATGGGAAGAAGAAAATTGATGTTCCAGTTGAACGAAGAGCAACCAACGGAAAGTGGTTGGAACTTTACGGCGCATCAGGACACAACTTAAAGTCTGTAGATCTGAAATTGCCGCTGGCGAATCTGATTCTGGTGACTGGAGTTTCGGGAAGTGGGAAGTCGACATTGATTCATGAGACGCTTTATCCTCTACTCAAGAAGAAACTCTACAAAAGTCGACCCGAACCACTACCCTATAAGAAAATCAAAGGAGACGACCATTTCGATAAAATCATCGAGGTGGATCAATCTCCGATTGGACGTACGCCAAGATCCAATCCAGCTACCTACACTGGAGTTTTCTCAGAAATCAGAAGTCTCTTTTCTGAGCTACCAGAAGCGAAGATTAGAGGGTACAAGCCTGGGCGATTTTCATTCAATGTAAAAGGCGGACGATGCGAGACATGCGGAGGAGGAGGAATGCGGCTCATCGAAATGGACTTCTTACCTGACGTGCATGTGCCATGCGAAACATGCAAAGGAAAAAGATACAATAGAGAGACATTGGAAATTCGATTTAAAGGGAAATCCATTTCAGATGTGCTTGACATGACCGTTTCACAGTCCGTTGAATTTTTTGAATTCCAACCCCGAATCGTTCGCAAATTGAAGACACTCGACGAGGTTGGACTTGGATACATTTCACTCGGTCAACACGCGACCACTCTTTCGGGAGGAGAAGCCCAACGAGTCAAACTTGCAACTGAGCTTTCAAAGAAAGATACGGGTAAGACTTTTTACATTTTGGACGAACCGACCACAGGGCTTCACTTTCAGGATATCGAACATTTACTGGATGTTCTGCAACGTTTGGTCAACAAGGGGAATACCGTTCTCATCATCGAGCACAATATGGACGTGATCAAGGTTGCCGACTACATCATTGACCTGGGACCCGAGGGAGGTTCAGGCGGTGGTCAGATCATTGCTCAAGGAACACCTGAAGAGGTGATCAAGGAAAAAAGAAGCTTTACTGGAAAATTTTTGAAGGAGGAGCTTTTGGATAAGTAGCTAGTAAACTACCTTCTTCCTGATGAGCTGGTAGAGATGCAAACTGCCCCTCTGCCATGTATCTATTTATCTCCCAACCAATCAACTCTCATCTTCTCCGCACTCTTATCACCCTTCTTTATATAGGTCGTGTAGTTTGGACTTCCAGCAAAGGTGATAGTTGTCTTCATTTCCTCCCCAAAACGAGTGAAGCTAATTTCTGCCTTGTCTCCAACTTTATAGTTGCCCTTCAGAAAGTCACTAAACTGATCAACTTTGTCCAGTGATTTTCCATCAACGGACAGAATCACATCACCCGATGCAAGGCCAGCCAGATAAGATGGAGAGCCTTCAGGAGAATTTGTTAGTAGGGTCACTTTACCATCTCCCACCTTGGTTGCTGCACCAAAGTATGGATTGTCAGGGTTGGCTTTTTTAAACACCACACCTACTTGAGCTAGTAAACTTGCATAGTCTGGCATCTCGCTACTATATATGTACTTAGCGTAAAATGTTGACCCAAAATCAGCCCCTGCATATTCCATTAAGACGTTTTCCACATCTCGCACTGTGTAGGGAATTTCTGGCTTTCCATACTTTTCCCAAACAGCTTTCATGTATCCATCCATCGTCAGATCCGTTCCCAAATTTCTAAGAGAAAGATCTAATGCGAGTCCAAGTACACTACCGTAGGTGTAGTAGGAGATAAAATAATTCTCCCTGTTGACAGGGTCTACCGATGTGGCAGCATCCACAAAAGGAGCCTGGTAGCTCATCTCGATAGGATTTCGATACTTTGTCGCAGGTGAATTCCAGACATAATTAAGTCCTCCTGATAAGCCTTCGATATATTCTTGCTCTGTAATAATTCCAGCTCTGCAAAGAATTAGCCTTGTATAGTAGCTAGTGAATCCCTCTGCAAACCAAAGCTCTCCAGACATGTTAGCTTCTTCGTAATTGAATGGTTCGAGCGAAAGTGGGCGAATTCTTTCTACGTTCCAGGCATGGAAAAATTCGTGAGAAACTGTTCCGATGTTTCCTTCCATCCCTCCGCCCGCAAGTGAATTTTTACTAGTGAGAATCGTAGAATTTCGATGCTCCATCCCATCTCCAGAAGCGTTGGGAATATAACATCCGAGAAATACGTAACTACCAAAATCGAAGTCAGGCATCTCACCGTACACGGCCATTTCTTGGAGAACGACCTTTTTTGTGTTTTCCCAGTATTGATCAAATTCCGTTTCCGTGCCATTGTGATGTAGCGCAAACTGAACACGGTAGGTCTTCCCGTTAGACTCAACAGGGAATTCCCGTACAGAATGATTACTTAGCTCCGTTGGACTATCCATGAAGTAATGCAAGTCAGGAGCGAAATATGTGGTTTCCGAAACATTCTTTAACTGGGTGGCTATCTTCCATTTGAGATCTTCCCTCACCTTGAATGTCACCTTTACGGGACGTTGAGAAAGGGCGGGAGCGTAGACGAAAGTAGCTGGAATATTTAGATGCGCATGTGTCTCATCAATTTGGGCGTAGGTGCCTCCACCCCTGTTTGCAAACAAAGTATAGGTGAACACCACCTCACCGTTATGTCCACTTACATCCCATTGTTGTGGGTTTGGCCTTGTGATAGGCAAATCATTCCCATCGCCATCAACTGCGGTTACATTGTACACATTTTTGGCAAAGTCGTGAATTGCGTATCGACCTGGTGAAGTGCGGCTCATACGCAATGAAAGAACCTTGTTTTCCAAGTTGGAAAACTTCGCTTCTACTCTTGCCTCATGATGAACAGCATTTTCGAAAGAGATGACATACTCATTATGAGTTTGCGCACTTGTCCTCGCTAAAAAAATAGTTAGCAGCACAGAAACGATCAGGAATTTTTTCATCGACTTCTTTTTCTTCGAAATTAGAAAAGAATTCCGATCGAAGGCGACAACAGTAAGATTTACTCCAGAAATTCTTAATCTCGCAGATAGTAATAGTCACCGAGGTACTTGAATGCAAAAGCGCTATTGTCTAAGACGAAGTAGTCCGCAACGCTAATCTGAGCATTTGCAACGTCCTCAGCAGTCATTTCTTTTAACAGATTGCCGGTGTAGTCATAGACCTTTACTTTGTCCTTGAATACGTCACCTGCGAGAACTTGCATTTCTGCGAGTTGTTGAGTGCTTTGAAGGGGAATCGGAATTCCCGGAAACATGGCTGCCAGAAATATGGTGCCTGCAATTAATAGTTTCATTTTGACCTATAGTTTTTATTTGAGTATTTTGACCTATTATGTCCAACGGCGTTTATTTTGGAGGGTTTTGTTAAATGTTATTAACAGAAACTCAACCATGGATCAACATCGATCGTCTCTTAAGTAGCTAATCAGCGAATGAACAGATACAAAATCTATTGGCTCTGCCAAATTGTGGGGTGGGGAATGTGGGGATTCTTTCAGATTTTCCTCTACACTTTCGCTGAAAGTTTTGAGGTAGATCAGGCAGTGGGAATTTTGCTTCAGGTCATCTACAATATCGTGACGACGCATCTCTTTCGTTGGCTCATCATAAAGCTGAAGTGGCTTAACCTGAAACTAGTTATGCTCATCCCAAGGATTTTGGCATTTTCACTGCTGCTGAGTGCATTAAACTATGTGGTGTATCTCGGCGCAACTGAATTGTTTGCAGGCGGCGTCAGCAGGCTAGATTTGCTGTCGGTGACCATCGCTGTCACTATCTTAGGATATTGGGCTGTCTATTTTATCTGGGTCATCTTTTACTTCACTTTTCATTATGTGGATCGCTACAACAAATCATTAAAAGTGGAGGCTGAGGCTATGGAGGCTGAACTTAATAATCTAAAGGCGCAGTTGAATCCTCATTTCATTTTTAATGCATTGAATAGTATTCGAGCACTTGTAGATGAGAATCCGTCAAAGTCAAAAGAATCGATAACACAACTATCCCACATACTTCGCAACTCATTAATTAGTGATCGGAAGAAGGTCATCACGTTTAGTGAGGAACTAAAAACAGTTATGGACTACTTAGCTCTGGAGTCCATCCGATACGAGGAGCGTTTATCTATCAACTTTGATATTGATAGGAGAACAGGAGAGTTTTTGGTGCCTCCATTGATGCTCCAGACATTGGTTGAAAATGGCATAAAACATGGTATCGCAAATTTGAAAAAGGGTGGAACCATTAGCATCGTTACGGCCGTTAGAAAAAAACATCTTACATTAGAAATCCGTAATAGCGGTCAGCTTTCTTCGGGGAGGAAAAATGGCATTGGGTTGGGCTTGGAAAACACAAGAAAGAGACTAGAACTTTTGTATCATGGAGAAGCAACTTTCAACATTAAAAACGAAAACTCGGATACAGTCCTAACGAAAATATCAATACCCAAAATATGAAAGCAATAATTATCGATGATGAAAGACTTGCAAGGAAGGAATTGTTAAGTCTATTGGAAAACCATCCTAACATCGATGTAGTTGATGAAGCAGTGAATGCGGATGAAGCGATCGAAAAAATAGAAGAGCATGATCCAGACGTAATTTTTCTCGATGTACAGATGCCTGGGAAAACTGGCTTTGAATTATTGGAAACCATGGAACGGGTTCCGCAGGTAATTTTTACCACAGCCTACGATGAGTTTGCTTTGAAGGCTTTTGAGTTTAATGCACTCGATTACTTGCTAAAGCCGATTCAGGCGGAGCGCCTTTCTGAAAGCGTTCAAAAAATTCAAGCTAAGTCATCCAAAAAGGGTGGAAACAGAGATCACAAACTAGGGGCAGAAGATCAGGTATTCGTAAAAGACGGTGACAAATGTTGGTTTGTGAAATTGTCTGATGTTAGGTTATTCGAATCAGATGGAAATTATATCAAAGTGTACTTTGAGAATTTCAAACCGATGATTCACAAATCCCTTAATGCGCTGGATGAACGTTTGGATGATCGAACCTTCTTCAGAGCCAGTAGAAAGCACATCATAAACTTGGGCTGGGTTGATTCCATCGACACATGGTTCAATGGAGGACTACTAGTGCAATTAAAAGGCGGAGAGAAGATAGAAGTTAGCCGAAGGCAATCCGCAAGATTTAGAGAAATGATGAGCCTTTAATGGTTCACTTTTTCCAGAAAAGATTTTTCAACCTGCCAATCCTTAGAAAGTGTAAGGATAGCAGTTGTTTCCATTTCAGTTAAATAACCTTTGCTGTTGTTTGCAACCCAGACATCAATTAGTTCACTGACGCGCTCTTTTTCAGGTAACTTCAAAAATACTTTTTGCAGGAATTCTCTCGAACGTTCGAAGGCAGAAATGTAATCTTCAGCAATGAATTTGTTAGCCCAATCCAACTCCTTTGATGCACTTAGTTTTCGTGCAGATTGTTCCAGAATATCACGCTCTTCATCGTCTAATCCATGGTAGTGGAAGATCAATGATTTGAGTAGCATGATAGCCTTTTTGGTCAATTCATCCATTGGTCGTCAAAAGTAGCAGTTATTCATCAAAAAATAGTTTCAAGGCAATTTCATCGGCAACCAAAAACCCAGTCGATGTTAGATAAAGTTTGTTGTCCTTTATTTTCAGAAAGTTCTGCTTCCCGAGTTGCTCAATTAACTCCTCATGTATAGCTAGAAGTTTAATTTCAAAATCCGACTCGAACTTCTCAAGATCAATTCCATTTCTTGTTCGAAGACATGTTAAAATTCGCTCATTCGCAATTTGCGTTTGGGATAGTTCTTCTGATTCATGATAGGATCCATTTGTGGAGATGGCTTTAAGATACATTGCATTGTTGCGAACATTGAACCTCCGACTTTTGCCATCGTAAGAATGAGCACCTGGCCCTATTCCAAGGTATTTGGCTCCAGCCCAGTACGAAGAGTTGTGTCTGGACTCGCACCCTGGCTTTGCAAAATTTGACACTTCATACTGCCTGTATCCCTTTGATTCAAGCACCTCTATTGTTCGGAGGTATTGACTAGCAGCCATTTCCTCGGGCTCCTCAATCAGCTCGCCACTTTGTTTTCTTTTTCCAAAGACTGTTCGTTCCTCGATGGTCAATCCGTAAATAGATATATGTTCTGGATTCAAATTGGCTGCCAATTGAAGGTCCTTCATCCATGCATCTAAGCCATGCTCAGGAAGTGCATAGATCAGGTCGACGGAAACATTTTCAAACCCTGAGTCTCTTGCGTTTTGAAATGAATTCAGTGCCTCTTCGGAAGAGTGAACCCTGTTCATCCATTTGAGTTTGGTATCTGAAAAAGTTTGAAACCCAATGCTTAACCGGTTGACTCCCAACTGTCGAAGCCCACGAAGCTTTTCATTGCTTAAATCTTCGGGATTGGCTTCTAGTGTGATCTCTGCGGAGGAGCTTATCTCGAAGGCACCTTTGACAGTTGAAAGAACTTCCTTTATTTGACCCATGCTTAGAATAGATGGGGTTCCACCGCCAAAGTAGATGGTCTCGATTTTCTCACTGACATAGTTTGATCGATCCTCGATCTCTCGACGGATAGCCTGCACCATTTCTGATTCTCTGGATCGATTGGTGCTGAAGTGAAAGTCACAATAGTGGCAAGCCTGCCTGCAAAATGGAATGTGAATGTATATGCCTGCCATGATTTTACTAAGAGCTAAATTGCATAGACTGATGCAAAGAAGCCTTTTTCTATTCTTTTTTTTGCCCGTTTTCTGCGCAAATTCTCAGATCAACACCTCACTCTTTGTTGATGGAGAATTTGAACGAAAACTGACCGTCTCGGACTCTTTGTCATTAACCAATCAGATTAGAGACCATAGCCTGCAGGCTATTTCTCAGGGACACTATTTCGCCGGTTTGGATTCAGCGGTTCAGAAAGGTGATGAGCTTTTCATTTATCTGTACAAGGGAGAAAAGAGACAGTTCGAATTGGAAGAATTCGGAAGGAGGAAATTTCAGAAAACCCTCAGACGACGCCTGAGATATTTATCGAATCATGGCTACCCATTCGCGTTAGTCAAAGTTGATTCTATTCGCATGTCTGAAACCAGTTTATCCGGAAAATTAGTAGAGGAAAAAGGACCACATATTATCAATGATTCATCTTTTTTTTATAATCCGATCAAGACCAAGTCAAGTTATGTTCATTCTCTCTTGGACCATGTACCCGGCGAGCAGTTCAATGAGGCCAATTACAAAAAAATCAATGAACGTATTTTGCGCTCAACATTTTTGACTTTTAGAAGACCTGCAGACATTTCATTTCAAGATGGGAAAGCCAAACTTTATCTGGACATCGAAGAAAATGAAGCGAGTTCCTTCGAAGGTGTGCTCGGTTTGCAGCAGCAGGGAACTGGAGGAACGAACGTGGTTGGAGGCCTTGACTTAAATATCCAAAATTTGTTTCGGTCCGGGAAAGAACTAGGGATCTCATGGGAAAGCTTTTCTAGCGAATCGCAGGAGCTATTGGTAAGCTACGGACATCCATTTTTTTTAGGCTCAAAACTTTCTCCACATTTCCAATTTGACCTGCTTAAGCAAGACTCGCTCTTCTTGAAAAGATCAACAGGTTTAGATCTGGGTATGTATGTTTCTCCTACTATCGAAATTCTAGTCGGCTATATTGGGAGTACTGGCTCTCTACTTTCCACTGAGGAAACCTCACTACTGAGTTCGGATGTGGCTGATTTTAGTTCTGACCTGTACAGCATTCACTTGAAGATGGGACGAGTCAATAAACGGAAGGAGCTGAAGACAGATTTTTCGTGGAAGGCTGGTGTTGGTCTTGGATCAAAAGAGATTAGCGAAAATGTGAGTATTCCAAGCACATTCTATGATACTCTTGAGCTCAAAACTGACATTTTCAGGTTTGATTTAAAATCTGTTTTCAACAAACGAATCTCCCAACGCCAGCAATTTTCTCAACAGCTCGAAGTTGGCCTAATTGAGAATAGTCAACTTTTGAATAATGAAAGATATCGCCTAGGTGGACTGAGGTCCATACGTGGTTTCAACGAGAAAAGATTTTTCGCAGATAAGTACTTGCTCAGCCGCACAGAGCTACGGTCTTTTTTTGAGAAAGGAAGCTTTGTCTACCTTTTTTATGATCAACTATTTTTTAGGAATGAAGACTTTCAGGACGCACCTTCCGGCACAGGACTAGGCTTTGTGCTCGCTACTTTGTCTGGGCAGTTTAACTTTGCATTGGCCCTTGGACGATCCAAGGATCAACCTATTGATTTTTCAAACATGAATGCCCATTTTGGGTACATCACTAATTTCTAGAATTGCGTAGTATCAAAGCTCTCCTTTTTCTGTTATTTGCACAGTGCGTAGCGGCGCAATCAGATACGATTATCGTTAGAGATTACACCAATATATTTATCACAACAGACCAAAACGGGGTGATCAATCCTGTTACTGATTATTCAAAAATTGATAAAGCTGGATTTTTCCTAAACGAAATCCCGAATGGAATCTTAAGAATTTGCAATGACGATGAGTTATTCGCATGGGCTAACGGTCGGCTAGTCCTCACTACCAAAGGATGTGTGCTGATTGACCCGAAAATTCTTTTTGAAGAAACTTCGGCAGACTCCATCTTTTTCTCCTTTAGCGCATCTCCACGGTTTGAAAACTTCCGGTGTGAACTTGTGGTCTTTGACGATCTTCTTATTGTAAAGGATGAAGTCTCTAAGCCCAGACAGGTAAGAGATGAATTTAGAGAATTCTGCATCGTGATCATTATTGGCCTTTTAGTTATTGTGGGCCTGTTCGCAGCCACTTTTCAAGGAAGGCTCAATTTTTTTATAGCTCGTACATTCTCACTAAAAGCAAGTGCGTATCAATTTACCAATACCAGTTTTTTTGGAAGAGCAAATCTGCTAATGATTGTCACTGTCTGCCTTACAGCTGCTTTTGAAATTATATACATAGATCAAAAAGTGGGAGGCTCCCTTAGTAACCCACTTCAACTTGGGAGCTACACCATGTGGTGGCTAAACATTTCGTTTTGGTTGCTTGCATTCTTTTTCGCTAAACGAGTACTTACGCAGACGATCTCTGGGCTCTTTAAGATGCCAAAATTGAGAGATTGGCAATTATTTGACCTGGTTAATTTTTCAGGATATTTTGTACTTATATTATTCATAATAATTCTTTGGGATTTTATTCTCAAGGGGCAAGGAGACTCATGGATAAACTCGTACTTTTCGTATTATTTTATTTGTGTGCTTTTGCTCTTCGCGCTATGGTTCATAATAAAATTTGTTATTAATTCCTCCTATCAAAAACTCCTTATTATTTCCTACCTTTGTGCCACCGAAATAGTGCCCTCCATTCTTATTATGGTGTGGTTCTTAAAATAGTTATAAAACTGATTCTCCAAGATGAGTGCGAACGAAGACCTGTTAGTGTTGGATAAAGAGCGAGCTAGGGAAGTGAAGAGTATATTAGTTTCACAACCGGAACCAAAAGACTCCAATTCTCCATACCTGAAATTAGCTGAAAAGTACAATTTGAAAATTGACTTTCGTCAGTTCATTGAAATTGATCCTGTAGACATAAAAGAGTTCAGGAAGCAAAAAATTACAATCTTGGATCACACTGCTGTGATCTTCACTAGCAGGAATGCAGTCGATCATTTCTTTAGACTTGCCACGGAGAGTAAGATTGAAATACCATCTGACATGAAGTACTTCTGCATCTCTGAGCAGACTGCAAACTACCTTCAGAAATACATCGTGATTCGGAAGAGGAAAATCTTCACTGGAGAGCGAACGGCAAGCGATCTTTTGAATGTTATCAAAAAGCACAAAGACGAGAAATTTATTTTCCCATGTTCAGATATCCGCACGGATGATATTCCTAATTTTTTAACGGAGAACGAGTTTGACTGGTCAGAGGCAATTATCTACAGAACAGTGGCCTCAGATTTATCTGATTTGGATAGTGTGACTTATGATGCTATTGCTTTCTTTTCTCCCTCAGGAATCGATTCTTTGTTTCATAATTTTCCCGATTTCAAGCAGAACAATACCAGGATCGCAGCCTTTGGACCAACAACGTCAAAAGCCGTAAAAGAAGCTGGCTTAATTTTGGACATTCAGGCACCGTTACCAAACGCTCCCTCAATGACAGGGGCAATCGAAATTTATATTAAAGAAGCTAATAATCTGTAATAAGGGTTATTACTTTGTAAGCGTTATACTTACACTATGAATTGTCGAATAAGAAGTGGACTTATTCTAATTGCGTCAATCTTGACCTTCTCGGCGGTAGGCCAGAATGATTTTTTCTTCAATCATTATATGTTCAATCCGTCTTACTACAATCCTGCTTGGGTAGGTGTGGAAAGTGAGGCGTTTGTTGCAGGCCATCATAGAAGCCAATGGCTAGGATATGAGTCTTCTTTTGATGGAAGCGGTGGTGCTCCTTCAAGCCAGATGGTGTCTCTCGTTATTCCAGCTAGGGGAAAACTTGCTGGAGTGGGACTGTCACTTTCAAATGATCGGGTGGCTAACCTAACAAACCTACAAGCAAGGTTCTCAGTGTCGGGGAGAAAGGAATTCAGATTTGGTAGTATTTTCGTTGGATTGATGCCAACCATATTTTCACAATCTCTGGACTTCAGTCAGTTTAGGCCAGTGGAACAGGAGGATAGATTTGCGCAGGGAAAAGAATCACAGATAAAATTTGATCTTAATGCTGGTCTGTATTTCGAATCAAACCGGAATTACTTTATAGGCTTTTCTGCTGTTAATATTTTGGAACCCACATTTGATTATGGAACCCAGTCCTCTGTAGGAGATGGTATTGCTAATTCCATCTCGACAAATTACCTCATTAACGCAGGAACATCCTTTGGAATCTCCAGGGATCTTACATTCAGACCTACAACCCTGATTCGAACAGACTTTAAATCATATACTTTCGAACTAAGTGGAATCGCCTACTATCAGGAGAAAATGTGGGGAGGGCTATCCTTCCGCAGGTCTGAATCAATTAGCCTTTTAATGGGATATGCCTTCCTAAATAATCAGCTAAGATTTGGATATGCATTCGATTATGTGATCAAAGACCGCGAAGCAAAGCAACCGACCTCTCACGAAATCTATATTAGATACAATTTGCCAAATCTAGTTTTTGGTGGTAGGAAAGCAGTGAAGACACCAAGATTTAACTTTTAGTCAGGCTGATTCGCTCGTTTGTCCAAAAATGAAATAAATCCACACCAGGTTTCGTCTAATGATTTTATATTTAGGCAGAATATCGTACAATAATTCTTGTTAAAGTTTGTTTATTTTACATACTTGCATGTTCAATTAAGGTGTTATGAATAAAAAGAGTGTTTTTACAATATCAAATTGTATGATCCTTTGTGTTGCTGTTGTGCTCTCAGGGTGTGGGCTATTCGGTAATAATCAAGGTGATCGTGGAGAGCTTTTAGGCGCTCCGGATAGACAAGGATGGGAAATGACCAGGCCCTTTGGTATGGTTTCGGTTCCATCTGGTACCTTCCACATGGGTCAGGCAGATGAAGATGTTGCCGCGACTCAAATCAATTTCAACAAACAAGTAACTATTGGTGCATTCTTTATGGATGATACTGAGATTACTAATAATGAGTACAGACAGTTTTCTCAGAATATTACTGAGGGATCTGAAATTGATCTGCCATCAGGATTCTCTGTGGCAGACTTAATTCCTGATACTACGGTTTGGACAAGAGATTATACGCATCACATGGGTGATCCACTAGTATTATACTACTGGTCACACCCAGCTTTTGATGACTATCCTGTGGTAGGGATAAATTGGAACGCAGCTAAATATTTCTGTGAATGGAGAACTAGGTATTTGAATTCTTACAGAGAAAGTGTAGGGCTTCCTATTATGCCGGAATTCAGACTACCATCGGAAGCTGAGTGGGAGTATGCTTCAAGAGGTGGAAGAGATATGGCTAAGTATCCTTGGGGTAACCCGTACGTAAGGAATGCAAAGGGTTGTCTTCTCGCCAACTTCAAACCTGGCAGAGGTAACTACTTTGATGATGGCTATGCATATACCTCACCAGTTGGGACCTACTTTGCAAACGAATATGGTTTGTACGATATGTCGGGTAACATAGCCGAATGGTGTGAAGATGCTTATAACCCATCAGCAATGCCACTAACTTGGGATTTGAACCCTACATATTTTGATGATAACATTCCTCACAAGGTAATCAGAGGTGGATCTTGGAAAGATATCGCTTACTTCCTTGAAACAGGAACCAGGACATTTGAACACAGAGACACAACTAGAGCTTCAATTGGTTTTAGATGTGCGATGACGTATCTTGGTAGATCGTCTGGATACGAATTTTAAAATCACAAACGAATAAATTTACTAACCTAAATAACAATAAAAATGAGCAAAAAAGGCGGATTTCAGGAGTTACTCTACTCCACCATTATGCCAAAAGTCTACGGAATTGGAGCAGCAGTTGTAATTGTCGGAGCTCTTTTCAAAATCCTTCACATGGAAGGCGCTGCATTGATGCTTACTGTAGGTTTGCTTACGGAGGCTGTTATCTTCTTCTTAAGTGCATTTGAGCCAAAACATGCTGATACAGATTGGTCGAAAGTATATCCGGAATTAGCGGATGATTATGATGGACCAACTGCTAAGCCAAGAGCAGCTGTCCCAGCAGCAGCATCAGGTGCATCTGGTCAAATGGATAAGATGTTAGCAGAAGCTAAGGTTGGACCAGAATTGATTAAGAGTTTAGGCGACGGAATGCGAAACATGGCTGATTCAGCAAGAAAGATGTCAAACCTTTCGGATGCAGCGGTTGCAACCAACGAATATGCTGGCAATGTAAAGTCAGCTTCTAAATCGCTTTCAGAAATGAATAAGTCATATGCTTCGGCAATGGAAGCAATGTCTGGAATGGCTGATGCAACTAAAGACACCAAAGAGTATCATTCTCAAGTTTTGAATGTTACTAAGAGTTTGGGTGCTTTGAATGCCGTGTACGAGATGGAACTCAAAGATGCTCAGAGCCATACGAAAGCATTGAACAAATTTTATTCAAATGTGACAGGTGCTCTTGAAAATATGGCGGAAGCAGGTAAGGAAACTTCAGCTTTTCAAGGCGAGTTAAATAAATTGACATCGAACATTTCCGCTCTTAACCGAGTATATGGTAATATGTTGACTGCAATGAGAGGTAGTGGATCAGGAAGTGCTGGTGGCAATCAACCTCAATCTTAAATAGAAAATTATGTCAGGAGGAAGCGAAACCCCACGTCAGAAGATGATTGGTATGATGTATTTGGTGCTGACAGCATTGCTGGCGCTAAATGTAAGTACCACAGTTCTAGACAAATTTGCCTTCATTAATCAAAGTTTGGAGCAAGCCAATGGCGAGACTTCGACAAGGAATAGCCAGACTCTTTCAGGGATGACAAAGTCGGTGGAAGAGAAAGGAAACCGTAAGGAAGATCTGGAGGTCATTACTGCCACTGAGCAGTTGAGAGCTCGTACGCAAGAAGTGTTAGCTTCCCTCGAGGAGAGCAAAGAGACATTCGTCGAGATTACCGGTGGATATTCTGAAGGTGCTAAAGAGACAAAAGATAGAATGCACATTGAGGGGAAAACTAACTACGATAAGGTAGGAAGTTATATGATGCCGAAAGAGGATGGTGGAGATGGTAATGGGGAGCCGATGCAAGAACTGTTGAATGGATATACTGAGTTCGTTCGTGACCTCCTTGAAAAGAATGGTGCTGAAGGAAAAGAATTGGCTAAGTTTCATAAACTTGCTTTAGACGCAGATGAAGATGAATACTGGAAGAAAGATCCAAACCAGAGAGGAAAAAAATGGTCTCAACTTAACTTCCACGATTCTCCAACACATGCTGCACTTGCCACAGTGAGCGAATTTCAAGCCAATGTGTTGGGCTTTGAAACTGCAGCAATGGACTTTTTAAAGAAAAGAGTTGGACTAAAGGATTTAACATTTGATGATATTAAACCTGTAGTAATGCCGGAGTCTCGGTATGTAGCTGCTGGTACTAAGTATGTTGCGGAGATGTTTATTGCTGCATCAGCTTCTGGTCTGAACGATCAAATCAAAATGTCATACAATGGTACCGCAATTCCTGTTGCTGATGGAATAGGGAAAGTGGAATTTACGGCAACTCCTGGTTCATACGACTCGGAAGGTAATGCGAAAAAAACATTCGAAGCAGCTATTAATGTACCACTGGGTGGTGGCCTTGATACGACATTCACAAGTACTATCGAATATTTTGTTTCCAAACCAGTAATTACTATACAGTCCCAGTCCGTAAGTGCTCTCTATCTTAACTGTGGTAATGCGATCGATGTGCAGGTTCCGGCATTGGGAAATGCGTACAATCCAAGATTCACAGCTCAGGGAGGGGATGCAATTGCAGGTTCAACCAAAGGTGCTGTTACACTTGTTCCAAATTCTAGAAAGCTTACTATGACTGTTTCAAGTAATGGGAACAGAATTGGATCGCGTGAGTTTGGAGTCCGAGCAATACCAGCACCAGATATAAAAGTGTTTACAGATCAAGGTGAGGTTAACCTGAAGAATGGAATACCGGCAAAAACACCGAGACTTTTCTTGAGAGCTATTCCTGATGCCAGCTTTGCTGAGTTTTTACCGGATGACGCAAAATTTATTGTTGCAGAGGCTGAATTGACATTGGTGAGCGGGGGCCTTGGAAGAGGATCGATGAGAGGCGGAGGTCAGATAAACCTGGGTCAGATAAACAGACAAGCTAGAAAGGGAGACCTTATTTCGATCGAGATAAAAAAAGTACAACGACAGAACTTTAGAAAGCAAGTGGAAGATTTTGGTCGCTTTACGCGATTTATATCTGTTCCTCTAAAATAAGTTGTAAACAAAAGTAGTGTTATGAAAAAATTAGGTTATTTATCGCTTTTCATGCTGATGGCTTCCTTAGGGGGGTATAGTCAGGAAAAAGCACCTCTCATAAAACCTGAGGTCGAGGAGGCTCAGATCATGTTTAACAAGATGATCTGGAGGCGAATGGATTTAAGAGAAAGGCAAAATAGTCCTTTCTTCTCCTTAAATGGGGAAATATCTCGCCTGCTAATCGAGGCAGTTGATGAGGGTTTGATTACTCCTTACAGGTCTGATTCTTGTATCAACTTTATGCCGGATATAATTTTTGTATCTAATATATCAGTAGAACAGGAACAAAATCCTTTCGTTGGTGGCGGATTCAATACTGGCGGTTTTGATGACAATACGAGCGAAACTGAAGAGGAAGAAGCTTCTGACGAGCCAAGATTGTTGACTATTCCCGAAGAGGAATTTTCCATTATTTATTTGCGTGAGGAATTGATTTTTGATCGCAACAGGTCGAGAATGTATAATTACATTAAATCGTTCTCGCTCTATTTGCCAGCAGATGCAGGGACAACATATAACCCAGGAGGGTTTGAAAAACCAATTGCCCATTTTAACTATGATGAGGTTGTTGCTTTATTTAGAGGTCCGTATGCTGAAAAGGCTATCTACTATAACAACGGAAACCCTGGGGCCCATCTCAATATGAGTGATGCCTTTGAGTTGAGATTGTTCAATGCACCCATTATTAAGGTGTCCAACGATCAGGATTTAGATATCCGTCAGCAATATTCAGATCAAATGGCAGTAGATCCAATGAGCGTTATAGTTATTCAACAAAAGTATGAGTACGACTTGATGGAATACGAGTCTGAGCTCTGGGAATACTAATATTTGAGAAACCTAATCACCGTGATGATAAAAACTAAAAATTTACTGACCACTCTACTACTTATCTCTGTGTTCTTTAGCCAAGCGCAGGAGATGGGAACCTTTACTGACCCTCGTGATTCAAAGGAGTACAAAACTGTGACTATTGATATTCTGCTTGAGGGAGATGTTACGGTTAAACGCACGTGGATGGCCGAAAATTTGAACTTCGAAGTACCTGATTCTTTTTGCTATAAGAATGAGCCTGCATATTGCGAAGCCTATGGTAGGCTTTACACTTTCAAGGCTGCGGTCGCCGCGTGTCCAGAAGGATGGCATGTACCTACTATAAGTGAATGGAATCTATTGTTCAGAACATTTGGTGGTATTCATGAAGCTGGCATTGCTCTGCAAAAGGGAGGAAAGAGTTCGATGGAACTAGCTCCTGGTGGTTTTGGAGATCCAGGTAATGTGTTCAAGAACATTGGAATAAGTGGTAACTACTGGGATGCGGAAAAGAAATCAGACAATACGTCTGGCTTGGTTTCAGTGCAGAAGGGTTCGAAAGAAATATTTCACAGTGTGATTGGTGATTGGCATAGAAACAGCTGCCGTTGCATTAGGGACTACTAAAATTTTGAAGTGTGAAAGAAAGGGAATCTTTACAGGTTCCCTTTTTTTATGGCTTCTTGTATAATTACGGTTTTGCTTACCCCTACTATTTGCTCAAGATCTGCCTTGCTGGCTGCTTTAATTCGCTGTAAGCTTTTGAATTCTAGTAAGAGCTTCTTCTTTGTTCCTTCACCAATTCCCTTTAAGGAATCAAGACCAGAATGCAATGAACTCTTGCTTCGCTTTTGCCTGTGAAATGTGATTGCAAATCGATGTGCCTCGTCTCGTATTTGTTGAATGAGCTTGAGTGAATGAGCTTTCTTGCTAATATGTATCGGAATTTCATCTTCTGGAAAGTAGATTTCCTCAAGCCTTTTGGCAATTCCAATAATGGATACTGATCCGTATACTTTTAATTCCCTGAGCGCATCACAAGCAGCATTCAGCTGTCCTTTGCCTCCATCTATGACAATTAATTGCGGAAACGGAAGGTTTTCGTTTCGCAGATGTTGATATCTCCTGCTAACAACCTCCTTCATTGAGCCAAAGTCGTCTGCTCCGACGACCGTCTTAATATTGAATTTTCTATAATTGCTTTTTGAGGGTTTTCCATTCTTAAAACATACCATAGAGGCAACAGGATTTGTACCCTGAATATTGGAATTGTCAAAACACTCGATATGTACCGGTAGTTCAGGCAGTTTCAGCACCTCCATCAAATTCTGAAGAACCTCTATATTTGGTTGGTTGATAGGCTTTGTTTTTTTCTCTTTTCGGAAGAAGAGTGCATTCCTAAGGGATAAATCTACAAGTTGTTTCTTGTCCCCTATTATAGGAAGAGTGATGTGAAGGTCCTCCCAGCCATCCACTTTTTTGTTTGATAGTATCTCGAGGTTTGTGCTTTTGTATTTAGCACGGAGGTCAAAAATTGCAAATCGCAAAATATCTTCGTCAGCTTCCCCAAGTTTCTTCTTTACTTCCACGGTCTCTGAATTTGTTATGGAACCCTCGTGGATTTTGAGATAGTTAACAAAGGCACTTTTTTCGTCCCCAATGATCGTGAAGACATCAATGTTGGTAATCTTTTGACTAACAATCATAGACTTTGATTGAAATTTCTCCAAAAGATCAAGCTTGGTTTTGAAGTTTTGAGCCATTTCAAACTTCATCTTAGAGGCTGCATTGTCCATGGCTTCTTTGTAAGTTTTCTTTACAATTCCGACCTTGCCCTTGAGAATACTTCTGCTGTTCTCAATATCTAGGAGGTAATTTTCTTCCTCTTGCAAACCCTCACATGGCCCCAAGCAATTTCCTATATGAAATTCTAGACAGACCTTGTATTTTTTTTGCGCTATGTTTTTTTCAGTAAGGTTGAACTTGCATGTTCGGATCTTATTGAGTTTTCTGATAAGGTCCAGAACGCTGTTCATTGCTTTGACATTGGTGTAGGGGCCATAGTAAGTACCCATCTTGTGGTCAATTCTTCTTGTCGAATAAATTCGGGGAAAGCGTTCTTTTGTGATGCAGATGTTCGGGAAGCTCTTATCATCCTTTAGGAGAATATTGTACTTTGGCTGATTCTCCTTGATAAGATTGTTTTCAAGCAAGAGGGCATCAAATTCAGATTGTACAATTACAAATTCAATTTGCTCGATTTCGCTGACAAGGCGAAATGTTTTTCGGTCGGTGCTACTTTTGGTGAAGTAGCTTGAGACGCGCTTTTTAAGGTCTTTCGCTTTCCCGACATAGATGATTGCCCCAGAGCTGAAAAATTTATAGATGCCTGGTTGATGTGGAATTCTTAAATAATCCTCCCTTTCAAAACGTTGAAATTCCATCACATAAAATCGTCCGCACTAACAGCGTCGTAGTTCAGTGTGTCAGAGGGGTTTAAATTTTGATCGTACTTGGTACAGTCCAGTTCTACACTAAGCGGTTTCGACGGCCTTTCGAATGGTCCCTTGGTATACCCCAATGTTTTGTCCTCGTAAACTTGAAGCATAAAATTTTCCCAAATTGGCATTGCTGTTCTAGCGCCTTGCCCAAGTGGCCAGTCGCGGAATCTAATGCTTCTATCATCACCACCGACCCATGCTCCCGCAACTAGATTCTTGGTTACACCTATAAACCATCCGTCGGAGGCATTTTGAGTTGTGCCAGTTTTTGCGCCAATCTCATTGTTGACTTTAAGTGAGTAGTCTAGGCCCCGAGCACTACCTTCCTCAACAGTACCTTTTAGCATATGTAGCATTACGTATGCAGTTTCCTCGTTTATCGCGTCTTTTTCCTCTGGGACAAATTGCTGAATGATATTGCCATTCTTATCCTCGATTCTAGAAATGTAGTAGGGCTTTATGTAATAGCCCTTATTTGCGAAGGTAGAATACGCTCCTAACATCTCGTACAGTGATACATCAGCAACGCCTAATGCTAGCGAGTAGACTGGAGCTAAGCGACTTTCAATCCCTAGATCTCTTGCCATATCTACAACATTCTGGGGACCAATCTGCTGGATCATCCATGCGGTAATGGAGTTTATCGATTTGGCCATCGCCTGGCGAATGGTGTATACTTGATTACTCCATCTGCCCTCAGCATTGTCTGGACTCCACGTTGGGGGGTCTTGCCCGGGTAGGTCAATGGTAATGGGAACATCAACTGCCGTGATACAAGGTGAGTAGTTGTTTTGAATTGCTTTAGCGTAGACGAACGGTTTGAACGTAGATCCCGCCTGTCGTTTGCCTTGCTGGACATGGTCAAACTTAAAATATTTGTGGTCTATGCCTCCAACCCATGCCTTGATATGTCCAGTCTTTGGATCCATTGCCATAAAGCCAGTCTGCAAAAAGCGCTTGTAGTAGTTCAGTGAGTCATAGGTGCTGAAGAGTGTATCAATTTCTCCTTGCCAACTAAAGACCGTCATGGACTTTTTGGTATTTAGGTAATATTCAATCGAGTCTTGAGCATTTTTACGGCCTTCAAACTTCCTTGAAAGGCTTCTGTAGGCCTGTGTTCTTTTCATGGAGTTTTCTAAAAACCCAAGAATTTCGTTGTTCTGATCATCAATCCAGGGATTACCCTCAATCCAATGCTCATTAAACAGCCGCTGTAAAGTATCCATGTGCTGATTTACAGCCTGCTCCGCATATTCCTGCAAACGACTGTCGATCGTGGTATAAATTTTTAGACCATCATCAAACAGGTCATACCCATTGTCTTTGGACCAACTGACAAGGAAATTTCTTGCCTGGGTTCTGAAGTAAGTAGCTAAGCCCTCATTTTGATTATCAACTTTGTAACTAAGCTCTATTGGATTTTGATTTAATGTATCAAAGGCGACTGTATCAATAAGGTCATATTTTGTCAAGTTCCAAAGAACCTCGGTACGCTTTCGAAGAGCATTTTCTGGATTCAGAACTGGACTCCAGCGGGTCGGAGCATTGATCGCTCCAACCAGAACAGCCGACTCTGAATAGTTCAGTTGTGCTGGTAGCTTATTGAAAAAAGTCTTCGCAGCTACTTTGATGCCGTACGAATTACTGCCGAATTCAACAGTATTGAGATACATGGCAAGAATTTCCTCCTTGGTGTACGACTCCTCCAATTGCACGGCGATGATCCATTCTTTGATCTTGGTGATTACCTGACCAACACTGGTAAACCTATATAATGCACCTTTTTTGTCACTGTTAGTTTTGTAAAGATTTTCAGCCAGTTGCATAGTTACAGTGCTTCCTCCACCCTGGAAGCTGAAGGTGAGTTTGCCAGAGATTGCTCGGGCTAGCCCTCTTAGGTCAATGCCTGAGTGCCTCTTGAATCTTAGATCTTCGGTGACCAGCAGTGTGTTGACCAGCTCCGAAGAGAGCTCTTCATAGGTGACTGGAGTTCTGTTTTTTCTGAAGTATTTCCCAAGGGAAACCCCATCTGAGCTAATCAATTCTGAAGATAGATCTGGATCTGGACGTTCCAATGCCTGCAAACTAGGCAAACCACCAAACCACCCAAATGCATCATTTTTGACCATTATGAAAATGGTAGGCAATAGGATGATCCCTGATAGAAATGCAATCCAAAGAACGCGCAGAAAATATTTTATCAATTTGGTGTTCACTGATAGTGTTTTTCAAAAAAGTTTAGATAGGCTGAAACATCTTTCGTCTTATAAAAAATGTCAAAGTTATCTTCTGTAATAACAAAGAGTTCAATTTTTTCTCCCTTAAAGGTATCAGAAAGCGAGATATTCTCTTTGAACATTTTGGAAAAGCCTTCAGCACTGCCCTTGCCCGGAAAGTCGTTTACCAACAACATGGATTTTTTCTGATCTAGAATCAAATTTCCTGTCTTCAGTGTACTGAAATTGTTGTCTTTCAAGAATTTATCAACCATTGCTGGAACTGTAGAGTTCAGCGACTGCTTTATTTCATAAACCAGAACAAAGAAGTGCTTTTGATTGAAGCTCTCAATGAATCTGGCTCTTGCGCTATTGTACCTGTTTTGCTGAAACTCCTCTGAAGCAATGAGTAGTGAATTTGCATAAGGTACCAATTCACTTTCGGGGTACTCTTTTGGAAAATTTCCAATTTCGTATTGATACTTCCGGTTGCCATCCTTTCGCCCGATCGCTAGAATCTGAAGGAGTTTAATGTTGTCGCTGAACTCATTCTCTGGATCAACTGAAAGAGCACTATCGGATTGATGGATAACTGTGCCAAATTCTCCAGCTTGGTAAAGAGAGTAAAGACTCTTGTACAGCTTTTTCAGACGTTCGCTTGTAGCAAAACTCTCTTCTTTGTAGTTGGGGTTCTCCACCAACTTAGCATATATGGTCTCAGGAAATTTGGTCTTAAGCGCTTCCCCTCTCATCATGGATTTTTCGGAATCCAGTGTCTTGTAAATTAGAAATAGTTGATAAAGAACTTCTGGTTCATATTCTGATTCAGGGAAGCGACTCAGTAAGGTCTCGAAGGATTCTGCTGCATTTTGATCTTCTTCGAGGCGCAGATTATAAATATTCCCAAGTTGATAGTACGCTTCCTCCACTTCAACTAATAATTTGATTTTTTGCTCTTCGGACTTTGGGATGGAAGAGATCAAACTTTGGGCTTTAACCTCCATAGGGATTTCCTCCGCAGTTGCCGATACCGATTCGACCGGATTATCAGCAGTTGCTGTTTCGGCAGCCAGAACATTTGAGGTCTTGTTTTTTCTTCTCCAATTATCCTCCAATGGCCGGTCACCCCACTTGTTGATGAACTCGCTCTGACCTTTACTTAGTGCGTTCGTATTGCTGAAATACCAAACGGAGTTAGCGGTTGATGTTTGAATCAAACTCGCCTCACTTTCAAACGTATTTTGTCTTTTAACTTTTTCACGATCTTCCTTTCTCTTCTTTTCCTTTTCTTGCTCAGCCTCCAACATGGATACGGCCAATGCAAGTACCGAATCCTCTGGCAATGTGGATAAGTGAATTAGGCTATCATTTTTTTGGATAACAGTAATCTGCTCGACAAAATCCACAAGAATCTCTTGCCTGATTTTGATCGCATCATAGTCATCCTCTTCTTTAGGAAGCGTGTTGACGGTACTGTCGTAGTAACTTTTAGCCAGCGAGTAATTCTTCAAACTATCATAGTAGATCTCGCCAAGCCGTAAGTAAGAGTAGCCTTTTTGCCGCTGATTCCCTTTACTTGCCTCAATAGAGAGTCTATAGTTGGATATCGCTTCGTCGAGATTTGCATTATCAAATTCGAAACCAGCTAACTCGTAGTAAATTTTGTCCTTATATTCTTCGTTTTTGGGATCTCTCAAAAGAGTCTTAAAGTACTTCTGAATCTTCTTCAGGTCATTGTTTTTGGCTAACTCGGTAACCTGCGCCATGTACAACTTAGTATAGAATTCAAGTTCGTATTTGGGGTTGTTTTTAAGCGTATTCTTGTAGTACCTAAATGCTTCACCCTCAAAGCCCAAGGAATGATAGGTTTGTCCAATAATGAAATTAATCCTCGCTTTGTCCGAATTGCTCGCAAATTGTTCCTCTGCTCTTACGAGATGACCTACCATCTTATTTTCATCTTCTTTTCTCTGGTAGAGATAGGCTGCATTCAGATGGTATATTTTTTTGTTCCTAGAAGAGAGCTCTTCCTTTTCCAGATAGTCGACGACCGCTACGGCATTATTAAACTCGCCAAAATCTGTATAGACTCTGATTAACTCCGCCAGAGCCTCGTGCTTTGATTCGTCATTTTCGCCCTTGTTGTTCACATACTTGAGGGTATTTACGGCATCAGCAAACTCCATCGAATAGTATCTTGCCTTTCCAACAAGTATGTAGCTGTCATCTTCCCATTTCGATCCTGGATGTCGTTGAATGGAAATGGATGACTTCTGAATACAGTCCTCTACCTGTGTTTTTAGACCTGCAGATTGTGTAGAATCAAACTGCGCAAAAATTGGCAAAACCTTGTCATAATTCCATTCTTGGGCATCAAAGATGATTTCTTCGATTTCCTTTATGCGTTCTTTGGCTATAAAATAGGAATTGTAATGTGCAGTCATATCATGAAAAGAACCGCTCAATGGATTCTTCCTATGCGGCGCACAGGCACTCAGTAGAATGATAGATATGTATATACTTCTTTTCAATAGTTAGTATTGATCTTAAAGTAACGACGCTACTAGTTGTTTTGGTGTAAATATAAACATGGTTTGATTGCATAGATTTGCATTCGAAAAAAGTGTTCAAATAAAAAATGGCTTCACGAAAGACACTTAGTAACTGGCTGACTAGTAAGTATTTACTTATTATTCGAAACGAAGAAAACTTTGCCGAAAAAACTACCTTTCGCTTTAACTACGCAAGGCTTTTTTTGGTTGCTTCTATTTTGGGTTTGAGCTTCCTTTCCCTGGCTGTGTATATTGTTACAGTGTTACTGGATCAGTGGCTCGACCCCAGGCATGTTCAGATGGTTGCCAATCGCCAGGTATTAGAACTTTCAATGCGAATAGATTCACTTCAGGTTGAAGTAGACCACAAAGATGTTTACATAGAAAATATTAGAAGAATAATGTCTGGCGACATTTCCACAGATTCGCTCGCTGTTAGTCCTGAAGCTAATTTGCAATCTTCGGACCTTTCAATGAGTATTCAGCCTATCGATTCGCAGTTTAGAGCCGAGTTTGAGGGAACAGAATTATCCAACCTGTCGATCAATGTATCCACCTCAAATAGTGAGCTTCGAGAGATTTATTTGTTTAGTCCGTTGGATGGAATAGTTACTGATGGATTTGATCCAAGGGAAGATCATTATGGAATAGATTTAGTTGCAAAAGAGAATGAACCGGTCCGATGTGCAGCTGATGGTGTGGTGATTATGTCTTCGTGGACCCTCGATGGAGGGTACGTTATAGCAGTGCAACATGCAGGCAATTTGGTCTCTGTTTATAAGCATAATTCGGAATTATTTAAAAACGTTGGTAGTTTTGTGGTTGCAGGCGAGGTAATCGCAACGATTGGGAATACGGGAGAACTTACTACTGGACCACATTTGCATTTGGAATTGTGGCACAATGGTAACCCTGTAAACCCTCAGGAGTATATAGCATTTTAAAGTAAATAGGAATGTTGAATAAGAATCAGAAGGAAGACGAAGAGCTTAGTAACTCAAGCAACATAATTGGAAAGGGCACCAGTGTTCAGGGAAATGTTGAGACTTTCGGAAACATCCGAGTAGAAGGGAAAGTGATAGGCGACATAAAAACAAAATCGAAAGCAGCTTTTGGACAATCTTCACGCGTTGAGGGTAGTGTCTTGGCACAAAATGCTGAGGTTGCTGGTCATATATCAGGAACGATTGAAGTAACCGAGCTTTTGGTTTTGAAACCCACCGCCTCAATTGATGGTGACATTATCACCAACAAACTGTTGGTCGAGTCGGGCGCAAGCTTTAACGGAAAGTGTAAGATGGGCGTAAAGAGCAAAGAGATAAAAATTGGAAAGCCCGAAGTACCAGAAGAGCGACAAGCCCTCGAAGCCTAAAGACCAATCAAATTCATACCTTAAATTTTACGGGGTTGCTTTTGAGGTAGTAGCCTTCAATCTCCTATGTATTTGGGGAGGTCTTGAATTGAGCAATCGCTTCTCGCCAAATTCAAACTGGATTCTATTCCTGAGCATCTTTTTCGCTACCGCTGGGACTATCTACTATTTGTTAAAAAGATTAACTAACTGATTTGAGAATATACTTGATCATATCTGCCGTGATATCGGCATTGCTCTTACTGCTATACTACACATTGAATGACCTATTATTTGCCGGCTATTTACATGCTAAATTTCCGACACTTATAATTTTCTTTTTTCTACAATCATTTCCCATTGCATGGCTTCTTACTCAAGCTGCAAAGTCACCCGAAAATTCTCCAATGTTTACCATTGCCAGTATTGGCTTTCGTATGCTAACAGGCCTGTTTCTGTTGTTGATTTTCTACTTTTTGAAAGTGGAAGATATCGCGCAGTTTTCTTATCAATTTCTTGCAGTTTATTTGGTTTATTTTGTATTTGAATTGATTGTGGTATTGGCTGACTTGCGGCGAAATTAGAGAGGCCAATATTTAGTAATGAATCAATCTTACCCTAGACTATTTTCCAGGTCATTGAAAATCAGCATTTTATCGCTGATTTTTGCTGTCGTCTTTGCAAATTTCTCTTTTGCTAGCGGCGATGAGGATGGAGGTAAATTCGATCCAGGAGCGATGATTAACCATCATATCAAGGACTCACACCAGTGGGAAATTTTCCACGGACTTACGATACCACTTCCAGTCATCATTCACAGTGAAAGCAATGGCCTTGATGCCTTTATGTCTTCTAATTTTTTCAACGCCTCTCATGAGGAAATTCCATTTAAAGGATACGTGATGGAGCACGATCATATTACCCTGGAAAATGGAGAGCATGTGCTGGATCTTTCAATCACAAAAAATGTATTATTCCTGTTTATAAATGCGATTGCGTTGCTATTGGTTTTTTTCGCCGTTAGAAGAGGGTACAGAAAAAACGAAGGCAAGGCTCCGAGAGGAATTCAGTCATTCTTTGAGCCGATTATTGTTTTCGTTAGAGATGAAATTGTAAAGCCAAACATTGGGCCTCGATACGAGAAGTATTTGCCGTATATGTTGACTTTATTCTTCTTCATATGGTTTGGAAATCTTTTAGGATTGCTACCAGCAGCAGCAAACATGAGTGGTAACATTGCGATTACCCTTACTCTGGCTGTGTTCTCACTAATCATCACATTGGCATCGAGTCGAAAAACCTATTGGATGCACATGCTAGATCCAGTTGGCGACTCCATGCACTGGACAGCAAAAATCCCATTGTACATTATTCTAGTTCCGATTGAGCTAGTTGGAATATTGACAAAGCCATTCTCATTGATGATTCGACTTTTTGCAAACATTACAGCAGGTCACATCATCATCCTAAGTATTATCAGTTTGACTTTTATTGCAGGGAGCATCGGCGTTGGCGTAGTAGCGTCACTCTTTGCATCGGTGATGTATTTTTTGGAGTTGTTTGTGGCGGTTTTACAAGCGTATGTTTTTACACTTCTTTCATCCATGTATTTTGGACAAGCAGTAGAGGAGCATCATTAACTAAAGAATTTTTTTAACTATAAATAAGTAAATGTTATGGGAGCAATTGGAGCAGGTTTAGCAGTAATCGGTGCAGGCATCGGAATCGGATTGGCAGGAAAAGGAGCCACCGAAGGTATCGCTAGACAACCAGAAGCAGCAGCTAAAATCCAAACAGCAATGATTATTGCAGCAGCCTTAGTAGAAGGTGTTGCATTGTTTGCTGCAGTAATTGGATTTATCGCTACTAACGCAGGTATTTAATTTACCGACCCCTGATCCTGCTCACATTAGGTGTCAGGATCAGGTTTTATTTTTTATGGTTTTTGAACTAAGCATTGAACTAAAAATATTTTAACGTGGAACTAGTAACTCCAGACATAGGTCTAATCATTTGGCAAACGGTCGTTTTCCTGATCGTTTTTGTTGTGCTTGCATTGTTTGTATGGAAGCCGATCATTTCTTCTCTAAAAGCGCGTGAGCATCAAATCGAAGATTCTCTTCGAGCTGCGGATAACGCAAAAGAGGAGATGGAACAAATCAAATCTGATAACGAGTACCTTTTGCAGGAAGCAAGAATCGAACGCGACCAGATTCTGAAGACGGCCAAAGATGAAGCAGGCAAAATTGTAGACAATGCAAAAGCAGAAACGTCTGACATCACTCAAAAAATGATCAAAGACGCGCAAGAAGCAATTGTCGGTGAAAGGAGAGCTGCGGTAAATGAGATAAAAGAATTGGTAGCTTCCTTATCAATTGACGTAGCGGAAAAGATTCTTAGAGAGAAACTTTCCGGTGACAAAGCGCAGAAGGATTTGGTAGATAAGTTCATCAAGGAAACAGAGATAAACTGATATGTCTAACTCAAGAATAGCGGCACGATATGCAAAACCAATTCTTGAATTGGCTGTGGAGAAGAAGGTTCTTGAAAACGTTAAGGAGGACATGGCAGGTTTTGTGAACATTTGCTCAGATAGCAAGGACTTCTCCTTAATGCTTAAAAGTCCAATCATTCCACATTTGCGAAAGGCTCAGATTTTAAATAAGCTGTTTAAGGGAAAAATGAATGACTTAACGCTTCAAGCGTTTAATCTGATAACACGGAAAAACAGAGAAAGCCTTCTTTCAGAGATTGCCGAAGAGTTCTTGCACCTCTACAACATCAATAAAGGATTGCAAGAAGTGACGGTCACTTCCAGTACTAAACTTAGCGAGGAGCAGAAGGCTGAATTGATGAAGCTTTCCAAGAAAATTACTGGCAAAACACCACTTTTAGAGGAGGTGGTAGATCCAGAAATTATTGGCGGTTATCTTCTAAAGGTAGAAGACAGACAAATTGACCAAAGTGTGAGCGGTCAACTAAAAGATATTAAACTAAAACTTCAAACAAATTAATCTCTGTCAGCTGGCAGAGTAAACAGACAAGATTATGGCACAAGTAAGACCTGATGAGGTTTCAGCGATACTAAGAGAACAGCTTTCAAGTTTCAAGACAGAAGCTGAGCTTGAGGAAGTAGGCACCGTATTGCAAGTGGGTGATGGTGTAGCAAGAATCTACGGATTGAGCAACGCCCAAGCGGGAGAATTGCTAGAGTTCGAAAATGGATTGAATGCGCTCGTACTTAACCTTGAAGAGGACAACGTTGGAGCAGTACTTCTTGGAGATTCGAGCGATGTAAGAGAAGGCGATACCGTAAAGAGAACCGGAAAGATTGGATCAATCCAGGTGGGAGATGGAATGTGCGGTAGAGTTGTTGATACACTCGGCGTGCCAATCGATGGCAAAGGAGACATTGAAGGTGAAACATTTGAGATGCCACTTGAGAGAAAAGCGCCTGGAGTAATCTACAGAGAGCCAGTTAGTGAGCCACTTCAAACAGGTATCACAGCAATTGATTCAATGATTCCTGTAGGTAGAGGACAGCGAGAGTTGGTAATTGGTGACAGACAGACAGGAAAAACTGCTGTGGTTATTGACACCATCATCAACCAAAAAGAATTTTTTGATAAAGGAGAACCAGTTTACTGTATTTATGTAGCAATTGGGCAAAAAGCCTCGACTGTTGCTGGAATTGTTGCTCAGCTTGAAAAAGCTGGTGCAATGGCATATACAACTATCGTAAATGCATCTGCCTCAGATCCTGCACCGATGCAATTCTTTGCTCCATTTACTGGCGCAGCAATTGGTGAGTACTTTAGAGATACTGGAAGACCGGCACTTGTTGTGTACGATGATCTTTCGAAGCAGGCGGTTTCATATAGAGAAGTTTCTCTTCTACTAAGAAGACCTCCAGGACGTGAAGCATATCCTGGTGATGTATTTTACCTTCACTCAAGATTGCTTGAAAGGGCGGCAAAAGTGATTAACGATGACTCTATTGCTAGTCAAATGAATGATTTGCCTCCGTCACTTAAGAAGAAGGTAAAAGGAGGGGGATCTCTAACTGCTCTCCCTATTATTGAGACACAAGCAGGTGATGTTTCAGCTTACATTCCTACGAATGTAATCTCGATTACTGACGGTCAAATTTTCTTGGAAACCAACCTATTCAACTCTGGTATCAGACCAGCGATTAACGTAGGTATTTCGGTATCAAGGGTTGGAGGAAACGCTCAGATCAAGTCTATGAAGAAGGTTGCAGGTACGTTGAAGCTGGATCAAGCTCAATTCCGTGAGCTGGAAGCCTTCGCGAAATTCGGCTCTGACCTGGATGCGTCGACTCAGAGGACGATTGATAGAGGGAGAAAGAATCAAGAAATATTGAAACAAGCTCAGTTTTCACCAGTACCAGTGGAAGAGCAAGTGGCAATAATCTATGCTTCAACTAAAGGTTTTATGGACAAAGTGCCAGTAGAGAAAGCCAGAGAATTTCAGACTGAGTTTATCAATGCGATGAGAACTCAAGGAAAGGATTCTTTGGCAGATCTTAAGGCTGGTAAGCTTTCAGAAGAAGCAGTTAGCAAGCTGGAGGAGATTGCAAAAGATATTGCTTCAAGATATAATTAAGAAAAGTAGAGTAACAAGAGATGGCCAATCTTAAAGAAGTAAAAGGGAGAATATCCTCAGTGATGTCAACTCAACAGATCACCAAAGCCATGAAAATGGTAGCGGCTGCCAAGTTGAGAAGGGCACAGGATCGTATCATCCAAATGAGGCCATACGCAACAAAGTTGTCTGAAATCATGCAGAATGTTGCTGCATCAGGTGGAGGAGGTGCAGATAATCCATACTCGGAGGAGCGTGGTACTTCTAGTGTTCTTTTAATTGTTGTTACTTCCGATAGAGGACTTTGTGGTGGATTCAACACCAGTGTTTTCAAGCATACGAAAGCGCTTATTGACGAGAAGTACAGCAATGCTGAGCAAAGTGGTGGACTCGAAATTTTACCAATAGGAAAAAAAGCTTACGAGTTCTTCAAGAAGAGAAGATATCATGTCATCGACACGTACTTCAATCTCTTTCAGGATTTAAATTTTGACGAAGTAAAGGAAGCTGCAGAGTTTGTATTGAATTCATTTAAAGATGGCAAATACGATCAAGTGGAGATCATCTTCAATGAGTTTAAAAATGTTGCTACACAGGTCGTAAGAAACGAACAATTCTTACCACTCCAACAAACCGAGGCTGAGCCAGACGCAACGCCAAATGCAGAGTACATCTATGAGCCGTCGCAGGAATTTATATTCAACGAACTGGTGCCAAAATCACTGAAAATTCAGTTTTATAAAGCCGTCTTAGAGTCGAATGCCTCAGAGCATGGTGCCCGAATGACAGCGATGGACAAAGCAACAGAAAATGCAGACGAACTGCTTAAGGAATTAAGGTTGACGTACAACAGAACTCGACAGGCAGCAATTACGAAGGAAATTCTAGAGATTGTCGGAGGAGCTGAAGCTCTTGCGCAAGCTTAATGATCAGGAGAGCTTATCGATTACTACAGCATCTGTCAATAGACATTGTATTTGGAGCAGTTATTCTGCTCCATTTTTTTTCCAAGATTTACGGCACTTCTCCAAGTTGGCAAACATCTACTTTGCTTGGCTGCTCTATCTGGTTGATTTATACGTTCGACCATTTAAGAGATTCAAGGTCTGCAAAACTGGGAAATAGAGAGAGATACACCTTTCATTCCCGAAATCAGAAAGCGCTGCGGATTGGGATGATGGTTGTGTTTTGCCTTGCCCTCACCACACTATTTTTTGTCCCACGTCAACTAATTTTAGGAGGTTCGATACTGGTTGTATTTAGTCTTGTGTACGTTTTGTTTCAAACAACTTTCTCCCGTTTGGGAATGAAGGAAGCCTACATCGCAATCATCTATACATTGGGAGTGCTTCTTTCGCCCATCGTTGCTACGCAGAATTTTGATGGGTATTCGTTCATAGTACTACTCATTTTGTCTTTTCTTAACTTGATAATTTTTAGCTGGTTTGAGTTCGAAGAAGATGAGGCAGATTCCTTCACTTCGATTGCTACGCAGATGGGAAAGAGCAATTTGTTCAAATTGATACTAGCTATTTCTTCCATTGGCTTTGCTATTGCAATTCTTTCATTCGACAGATTTCCAATGTACGCGGCATACATGTTGATAGTGCTTGTGATTTTTGTCCTTCTAGTTTTTAATGATCAATGGGCCATGCAGAAAAGCCGCTATAGAAAAATCGGAGATGCCGTTTTTCTGCTTCCAATCTTGCTTGAAATCCTATGAACAACTTTGATTTTGTAGCCCCATTTTATGATCGACTTGCCGATCTGGTTTTTGGAGATGCTATTGAAAAATCAGCGACCTATTTTCTTGATGAAATCGAGGAAGGTGCAAATGTTCTGATAGTTGGAGGAGGGACGGGTAAAATTTTAGATTCCCTTCCAAAGTGCAAGCAAGTCACCTACCTAGAGAAATCATCAAAAATGATAGTTCGAGCTAAACGGAAAGCACCAGACCAGGCAGTGAAGTTTGTAGAAATGGATTTTCTCGACTTTGAAACTAATGAACAGTATGATTTTGTGATATGCCCTTTTTTCCTGGACTGCTTTGATGAAAACAGTTTAACTAAGGTTTTAGAACGAATCAGCCAATCACTTCGTACCAATGGTGGATTAATGGTATCAGATTTTCACTCAAAAACGGAATCTACTCTAATCACACTCATGCATTACTTTTTTAGAATTTTTTCAAGCTTGGAGTCAAAGAAGTTGAAGGATATACACTGCTTCATTACTCAGAGCCAATTTCAGAGTGAAAAAGAAGAGTTTTTTCATCAAAACATGATTTTTTCTCGGCTTTATAGAAACCTTTGAAGTTGAATCCTGTCTCTATGAAGGAAGTGAGCACACAACAGACAATACACAAGCACCTGATCTTAGAAAGTCAGCGTGGCGATCAGGGCGCTATGTCGTCTTTGTATGGTCTGTATTCTGCAGCCATGTATAATATCTGTCGAAGAATGATGGGAGATGAAGAGGTGGCGAAAGATCTGTTGCAAGAGTCGTTCATAGATGCATTTCAGAAACTTCCAAAATTGCGAGAGGTAAACACCTTTAGTTCTTGGATAAAGCGGATTGTTGTGAACAATTGCATCAACGCGTTGCGGAAAAAACGCTTGGATACTGCTCAGCTAGAAGAAGGACAAGATTTTATTGAGGATGAAGAAGATGATTACGAGTACGCCCAGTTTCAAGCAAGTCAGATTATGCAGAGCATCGACCTACTGCCTGATGGGTGTAAAACAGTACTGAACCTTTATTTATTTGAAGGATACGATCACAAAGAGATCAGCGGAATATTAGGCGTATCAGAATCAGCTTCAAAAGCACAATACTGTAAAGCCAAGGCAAGAATTAGAAAAATATTAGAAGAAGAAAGGAGTCAAAATGCGGGATAGTTTAAAAGAACATATTGAAGCGAATGCGGAAGATTTCGATTTGTACCCACTAGAGTCGAATGATTGGAACAAAATAGCGGAGAAGCTAGACCCACCTAAAAGACATTATCGTGGATGGTTTCTGGGAGTGGCTGCTAGTTTGGCAGTGGTTTTCATTTCTTCTGTACTGGTCTTGTCTACCAGTGGTGGCAATCAAAATAGTGAAGTAGCTGAGATGGAGGGCTTTTATCAAGAAGAGATCAATCAAAAAATATCATTGGTAAAGAATCAATTGCAAGATGATCGAATCCTGAGGGACCTAAATGCGATGGATGAAGCTTTTGCTGAATTGAAGTCTGATTTAGATGAAAATGTTGATAATGAAGAAGTTGTGATGGCTATGATGGAAAACTATCAATTAAAACTTCGAATCTTAGAAGAGATATTAGCAGAATTAGAAAAAGAAAAGGGTGAAGAAGCACTTTAATATATTAACACTACTTCTGTTTTCTGTTGCTGTGGCTTATGGTCAGGTTCGGCAGGAAAGAGACTACGACAAATCCTTCTCCGTTGAGGAAAATTCAAAGGTTGAGATCGTAAGTAAGTATGGCGAAGTAATCATTCAAACCTGGGATTTGGATTCAGTCCGGTTCGAGGTCTTGGTGAAAGCAGAAGGCAGAAATAGTTCTGTAGTCAGAAAATCAATGGAGCGGGTTAGTATTCGTTTTCGAAAGGTTGGTAGCATCATTTCGGCTGTTACACAGGTTGAAAATGGGGGCGGGTTTTTTGGAAACCTGATGAGCGAGGTAGAAGGCGTGGTGGGGCCAAACAACAAATTGCAAGTTGATTATCAGGTCTGGATTCCTGAAAACGTGGATTTGAGTGTCGAGAATAAGTTTGGAGATGTTTATCTATCGGACCTTTTTGGAAAGGTAGATTTAGAAGTTTCGCATGGAGATATAAAAGCAAACCACATTGAGCAAACCATGAACCTCAAACACAGCTTTGGGAAGGCATCGTTTGGAATTGTGAAAGACGGAATGCTAACATTAAGAGGCTCGGAATTTGTGGCTGATGAGGCAGGTAAACTCAATTTCGAAAGTGGTAGCTCTGAAATTATCGTCGGAAAGATTGATCGAATTCAGTTCAACTCCAGAAATGACAAAATTAGACTTGCCGAGGTATCTGAGGTTACAGGCGAAGGCAACTTTACTAACCTCACGGCAGAGTATATAGGTGGCAGTGCACGACTGGACTTTGGCTATGGTGACATTTACTTGAGCCGAATTAATAGAGACTTTAATAGTATAGACATAACCGGGAAATCAACTGATATAAACTTGGTGTTGGATCAAGCATCTTTCATAAAGACGATTATCAAAGGACCAGAGGACAAGATGGTACTGCCGAATAGCATGCTAACGATGAAAAAAGAAACTTTTGAAGAAGAGGGCTTGGTTTCGCTTTCCGGTGACGTAGGGAATGCAAATACAAGACACAGCCAGCTTTTGATTGATGCGATCGGAGGAGAATTGATAATTGCCATTAAAGACACGCCAATTTTTGTAGACAGAGACTAACCCAATGCGAATTTTCCTTGCTGCTTTATTTGTTGGGGTCATGTCTATGGCCAGTGCACAACAGAATTATGAAAAATCTGCCGGCATACGCTTAGGCAACACTTCTGGTTTGACCTTCAAGAAGTTCATGACTGAAAGTGAGGCAATTGAACTTATACTAAGTGGGAGAAACGAAGGCATGCAATTTTCGGTGCTCTACCTTTTTCATCAACCGATGGAATTCTCTTTTAATGAGAACTTTTATGTACACTATGGCCTGGGAGGGCACATAGGATATGAACGCTTTGATGACATTTCAAAAACACTGATCAATGCAGCTGGAGATGAATTTGCATTTGAGGACAAGAGCTTTTTCGCAATGGGAATTGATGCCAATCTAGGTATCGAGTATCGATGGTTAGAAGTACCAATCACTATTGGATTTGATATTAAGCCAATTTTCAACTTCATCGGAATGAGGCATACGCGGGGCCAGTTTTGGGATTCAGGAATTTCATTTAAATACGTTTTTTGATTTTGAAAATGAAAAACCTAACTGCAATACTGCTCGTCTTTTGTGTCTTTTCTTCTTACTCACAGAAGTATGTTGACACGAATGATCCTCGGAAGGAAGAGATCAAATCACTATTGAGCAAGGGAAACGACTTGAACGGGTTTGGGGGTTCGGATCTTCGAATAAGTGATTTCAAAGGCGAGCGTGCGCTTATGGCCGGAGCCTATGGTGGATTGATTATCAACAGAAGATACTTATTCGGACTTGCTGGATATGGCCTTGTGACCAAGGTTGAGTTTGATGGTACAGTTCCTGGACAAACGGCAGCCAAACCTCTCAATTTGCATGGCGGTTATGGAGGCATAATTGTAGGAGCCTCAATCGCACCAAGAGAAGTAATCCACATCAGTATTCCAATATTACTCGGAGCAGGTGCATTTGAAGTGGTTGACAAGAATTTCTTTACCAACAACTTACCTGATGCAGAATTTACAGTAGAGAACAGTGTCTTTTTTGTGTTGGAGCCAGGTATAGAGGTAGAATTCAACATTAGCAATCATTTCAGATTGGGTTTTGGTGCTAGCTATCGGTTTATTACCGGAACCGAACTGATAAATATCGAGGACGATGATGTTTCTGGTGGAGCTGGACTGATCAGTTTTAGATTCGGACGGTTCTAGAGTGACTCCTCAAATTCCGACCAATTTTCAATTTGATCTTTCAACTCACCCTCCGATTGTTTTTTTAACGCTGAAAACAATTTCTGCGACTTTACTCCAAGAAAGGCCTGAATCTCGAGCATAGTTGATTCAAAATTGTCCATCATGTCTTCGTACGTTACTTCCAAAAACTGATGACTTTCAAATCGTTCACTAATCTCGCTGACAATGCTCACTCGCTCTATCTCAAACTGCTTGTAGTCTGACTGGTCCAGAGTTATCTTTTCAGATCGATCAGCAGAGTTATCCATACTCCACCGCCAGCTCCGTTCACTGATTTTTAGTGAAGTGTATTGGGCCAAGGTATTTCTTCTAACCAGATGAATAATCTTGATAACCTTATTTGTCGCGACATCATCCAGGTATTTGTGGTATTGGAAGCTATCATCGCCATAAAATATTTTTAGCCCAACAGCCTTGATTGGATTTGGGTGTTTGTAAAAAATCATTTCTTCCAATTCTGGTTTTAAACCCTTCTTGTGATAGTGATTGATCACTTGACCAAACGAGAGAATGCTGGTGTGAGAATTGAGAAGTGTATGTAGCCAAGTGGACCCAGTTCGTGAAGTGCAAAGAATAGCAAAAGGCGTATACTGATCACCTTCTGGATAGGAGTACTTGTAAAGTGATTTACGCTTCAGTATCAGCCATGCCCTCAAGTATTTCAGCCAATAGTTCATTGTTTCGTTATGCGCCTGTGTCTCAATTAGTGATTAGTCTCCTTGATCTTTTTCGCAATCACAAGATGGTTCTTTTTGTCATTTCCTGAAAAGCCAATCAGAAAGAACTCGCCTCCATCCCTAAGCTTAAACTTCTTTTTTAAAGAAGAAGGAGTCATTGGATAATTTCGAACGAAAACATTGATCAGTCCATTAGCAGCATAACTCTTAAGAATTTTCTTATCCGCCGCGTGCTCTAAGATTTCGAAGGTTCTGCCAGGCCAACCACTAATCTGATTTTCAGATGTATACAAATGCGTGTTTGGATGGAGCTTTGAGACACCAAAATCAAGAGCTACTTTGTTGAATGCTCCAGCTTTCAGAATAGATGAATTTGGCTCCAGCAGATACTTTTTATAAACTTCGAACTTTGCTTTGGTTGCTTGCTCTTCTTGAATAGTGAAGTTGTAGACCTGGTTGTAGTTAGCAAGGTTCATCGTTTTGATCTGGTGCTCCCCATCAAAGGAAAAATCCACATAGATTAATAGCTCTTTGCATTCATTCTTGACCGAAACAACATGTACTTCTTTGACATGCCTGATTTTCTCCAGTATGAGTTTAATGTCTAAAAATGGCGATAACTTGATCAACACACAACATCCTTTTTCCTGTAGAATAGGTAGCAACTCAATGATGTTGGGCGAACAGTCTTCCAGATTGAAAACCTTCTTGTTGGAATCATCTCTTCTGGCCGGGTCAATAAAAAAAGAGGTCTGCTGGCGATCGGATGAACTCCATAGCTCTAAGAATGATTTAGCTTCTTTGTGTACTACCTCAATTTGCTTTCCTAGAGCGGTGCAGTTGTGCATGAAAACCTGTGCGAGCTCATCTTGTTGCTCCACATAAGTTGTGCTTTCGAAATTCTCACTTAGGGTGAGTGCGTCGATGCCCATACCTCCTGTTAGATCAATTAAATGCGTACCCTTAAGGACCAACTTCTTGTACGCTGAGGTTTTTTCAGAAGATGCTTGTTCGATAGAAAGCGGAGCAGGAAAGATCAGATCAAAGTTCCTTACCCACGTTTCGATTTTACCCTTTGCCTTCTGTCGAGAAAGGATCTGTTCTGCAACCTGTTTGGCAAACGAAGAAAATTGAGACGGAGGGTTTAGAAGAAGCTTGTTGATGTCAACAGTCAGGTTCTCTTGAATAAATTTCTTGGTTTCTGCTTTTCGAAGAAAATCCAATAATTCAGTCATTCTGCTTTTCAGTAAACCAAGCTGTGTTCCATCATGTATTCTGCAATCTGGATGGTGTTTGTAGCAGCCCCTTTTCTAAGATTGTCTGACACGATCCACATATTTAGGGTATTTGGCTGAGTTTCATCTCTTCGAATTCGACCCACGAAAACATCATCTTTCCCTTCTGCATTTATTGGCATTGGATATTCATTGGCCGCAGGATTGTCAATGACAGTTACGCCAGGAGCCTCCGACAGTAGATCCGCAATTTTAGATAGATCAAAGTCATTCTCAAATTCGACATTCACAGATTCTGAATGCCCACCCTTTGCTGGGATTCTCACACAAGTGGCAGTCACCTGAATCGATTCGTCCCCAAAGATCTTTTTCGTTTCCTTCACCATTTTCATCTCCTCTTTTGTGTATCCATTTTCTTGGAATACATCGATGTGAGGAAGTGCATTCATATCTATCGGATGTGGATATACCTTTTGGATATCTTTTCCATCACGCTCGCCTTGTAGTTGATCCACAGCACCCTTCCCAGAACCTGTCACAGATTGGTAGGTTGATACGACAATACGTTTTATTCTAAAAGCATCATGGAGAGGCTTCAGAGCAACCACCAGCTGGATGGTAGAGCAATTTGGGTTAGCAATAATACGGTCATCAATTCTTAGCGTGTCACCGTTTACTTCTGGAACAATCAATTTTTTGGAAGGGTCCATTCTCCATGCTGAGGAATTGTCGATCACAACAGATCCAGCTTCGACAAATTTTTGAGCATTCTCCAGAGAAATATTTCCGCCAGCGGAAAAAAGCGTAATGTCTGGCTTCTGACCGATTGCATCTTGCATGGAAATAATGGTGTGCGATTCCCCCTTGAACATAATCTTCTTACCAATAGATTTTTTAGAAGCAACAGGAAGTAGTTCATCTATTTGGAAGTTTCTCTCTTCCAGTATCTCCAACATTTTTTGTCCGACGAGCCCTGTAGCTCCAACAAGTGCAATTTTCATTTGATCAAGTAAGAATTGTAATCTGCAAAACTAGTACATTTAGGTACTGTTATAATCAGTACACCATGACGAGAATCATTAAAATGTTATTTCTCGTCACCACTAATGCACTTTTTGCTCAGGTTAATGACCCATTCGACGATGGGAATTTTTCCTCCAATCCAAATTGGACCGGAGATGTCTCGGAATTTGCCGTAGACGATGCTAACCGATTGCGACTAAACAATCTCAGCCCATCTACAAGCAATGAATCCTATTTGAGCCTCCCCTCAGTGGTTTTGGAGGATGCGGTTTGGGAGTTTAAGGTAGGTTTTGACGGTTTATCTGGAGGTTCATCTGGCGGACTGTCCAGGACCAACAAGATGTTTGTTTACCTTGTCTCGGACAAAGCAGATCTGGAAACTGATCCTAACGGATACTATGTGTTGATTGGAAATTCGAATGATGAAATTAGTCTCTACTCAACATCCTCCTCTACCGCGATTATTGATGGAGCAGACGATGTTACGCAATTCAGTTCAGCGTTCATTTCGATCCGGGTCACACGAGATGTCATTGGCAACTGGGAGTTGTTGATTGATACTGAGGGAGGCTCAGCTTTTAGCTCTCAGGGAACAGCTACCAACAACGACTTTGTTTCATCCTCTTTCTTTGGAGTTCTATGTCATTACACAACTTCTCGCAGCACAAATTTCTTTTTTGATGATTTTGATGTTACTGGATTAATCGCAGAGGATATGGATCCACCAGAAATTCAATCAGTCAGTGCGATTTCCGATACTGAGGTGGATCTCATTTTTAGTGAGAACGTAGAAGAGGTAACTGCTGAAACCAATATGAACTATACGATTAATGGAGGAATCACCGTCCTTTCTGCTTCAAGAGATGTTTTCAACCATGCGCTTGTACACTTGATTACAAGCAGCATGGTAAATGGCACTTCCTATCTAATGGAGATAAGCAACATTACAGATGAAAATGAAAATGCGATTTCTTCGGGAAGTCAGGCAGCTTTTCAATACCTAGTATTTGAAGAGGCTGATGTATTCGATGTGGTAGTCAATGAATTCATGGCTAAGCCGCTGAATGAAGGTGGAACTACAAATGGGGAATTTGTTGAACTACTAAATAATTCATCAAAGTACTTCGATCTGAAGGACTGGACCTTTAGCGATGCTTCAGGCAGCTCTTCTGGATTCCCCTCACTAGTTTTCGGTCCAGGTGAATTTCTCATTTTGGCCCCTTCCTCTAACCCTGAAATATTTGCTGGACTAGGCAAGGTATTGGTTGTTTCTGGATTCAGAACGCTCAATGACACCTCTGATGACATTTTGATTAAGGATGACGATGGTACAGCTATCTTTAACCTGTCTTACTCAACTCCTGAACTAGGGAAAAGCGAAGAACTTGTAAACCCAGACGACCCCTGTATTTCGGAACTTAGTTACCTCAGATCAACTGCTGAGTCAGGGAGTACGCCCGGAAGTGTGAATTCAGTTTTTGACAATACTGCCGACACGACAAATCCGGAGATTATTTCTTACAATTTTGATGGAAGTCTGACACTAAATTTTTCAGAGACAATGGATGCCTTCAGTTTAGTCAATGGCGGATATGAGGTTCAGAACCTCACAATCAGCAATGTAAGCGTAGGATTACTTCCGTCTTCCGTCAACATTTTTTTTTCAGAACCCTTGCAAGCTGGAGTGATTTATGAATTACTCTTAACGGAGATAAGTGATTGCTGGGGAAATGAATTAACGGAGAGCAGGATAAATTTTGGGATTGGTCGAACTCCAACGTTCAATGAAATTCTTATCACTGAAATACTAAGCGATCCAGATCCATCTGCGGGACTTCCCGAAGTTGAGTTTGTAGAAATCTATAATAATACCTCGGAGCTACTAAGTACCGAAGGACTTGAATTTTCAGACCACAGTTCAACTGCTTTCTTGCCGTCAATCACCTTGTCCCCATTTGATTACTACGTCTTGACTGCGAATTCAAACATTTCCAAGTTTCAAACTACAAAAATCATTGGTGTTTCTAATATGCCATCGCTACGTAACTCAGGTGAACAATTGTATCTGTCAAAGGGGCAAGATTTGATTTTTTCAGTTAGCTACTCGAACGACTGGCATGATGAGGAAAAATCTGATGGTGGCTTTTCCTTGGAAATGAAAGACCTAAATCACCCATGTGTCGAAGAATTTAACTGGGAATCTTCGGCGAATTCAAGTGGAGGCACTCCGGGGTTTCCCAATTCAAGTGTCGAAACAATACCCGACAATTTCGGCCCCGAAATAACTAAGATAATAGCATCATCAAAGCGCGAGATCCTGATTACATTCAATGAAAACATAGACCCAAACGCGACACTCGGGTCAGTTTTGTTCGAGCCAGAATTAAGTATTGCTGCAATTGATTTTAACTACCTGTACCCAAAGTCCATTTTCGTTACTCTAAATGAAGACCTGGTTGAAAGTAGACCACATACCGCCAAAGTAAGCAACATCTATGATTGTAATGGAAATGAAACACAGGAGAGTCAATTGGTCTTGGCATTTCCGTCTGCTGCAGTTGTTGGTGATTTGCTTCTCAGTGAAGTGCTATTTGACCCAAGGACAAACGGAGTTGACTTTGTTGAAGTCTACAACAGTTCTGACAAATACTTAAATCTTGAGCAGTGGAAATTTGCGAGAATAACAGATAGCGGAGTGACTGACAAAGAAGAGATATCAGAGCATGATATGATAATTGGACCAGGAGATTATTTCGCATTTAGCACAGATTCGGAAGTTCTGTATGATAATTATCCTAAGGGCAACAAAGACAATTTTCGAGCGGTGAACGCTTTGCCAACGTACGCCAACGATTCAGGCAATGTGATCCTTCTTAATCACCTTGGGGAGCTGCATCAGCTTTTTCATTACGACGAAGACTTCCATTACAATCTTCTGGAAAGCACCGATGGTGTTTCGTTGGAACGGATTTCATTTACTACGGAAACAAACGACCCAAACAATTGGCGATCTGCTTCTAGCATTGTTGGTTTTGCAACTCCGGGATTACCCAATTCACAGACAATTTCAGAGTTGAGGATAGCGGTCGGCACTGTAGAAGTAGAACCAAAGGTGTTCGTCCCTGGAAACTCCGGTTCTGGTCGCGATTTCACGACCATCAATTACCAATTTGCTCAGCCTGGAAAATTTGCCAATATCACGATCTATGATCAAGGTGGAAGACTGATTAAGAATGTAGCTACAGGTGCTCTTTTGCCAACTTCTGGATTCATGCGGTGGGATGGAACAACCAACTCAGGAGAACTGGCAAGGTTGGGCTACTACGTCATTCTTTTTGAGGTCTATGATAGTTCTGGTAATTCTGATTTTTTTAAGGAAACCGTTGTGGTTGGACGAGATTTTTGATATTTGTAGCATGATATGGAAATGGTTTGTTGTGGCTTTGCTGTTAACAGGTTGTAAATTCAACTCAGATAAAGAATTCTTTAAAGAAATTACCCCACGCGAAATAGGTAAGGTTTCTATTAGTCTTGATGAAATGTCAGGAGACAGTATTTTAATTTACAAAGACACAAATTTTGAAGTTGAAATAGGAAATGCAGGAACTGAAGTAGAATCAGTTTCAATACAAATTGATGGTATTGAGGTAGATAGTTATGCCGATTTTGATGGGTTTTTCACATTGGATACACAAGATTTGTCCGAAGGCGCGCATCGGCTAACTATTCGTATTGCTGGCAATGAAAACAATAACAGTTTAGCCGATGAACTAGGGGTATCATTTTCTGTGTGGAGAAATTGGATTCTAACATATGATCCAACACCGTCTGCGGTAAGTATTAAATCTGTTGTAATCGATGATGGACGATTGAAAGTGTCTTGGGAAATGCCAGAAATTTTGAATTTTGACTACTTTGTTCTAGAGGAAACTACAAAGGGGAAGTCAATCACAATTGAAAAGGAAGAGACAAGTATAGATTACGAAGAATTTATTGCTGGAACAGCAAAGTTTCGCATGGATTTGCTGACTGATGGGTCAAGGGTGGCAACTGGGCAAGAAGTAGCCTTTGTTCATATCCAGGAACAATTTATTGACATGCAGATCAGGGATAGTAACGATGTATATTTGGTAATCAACAGGCCAGATCTTTATGGAAATGTTAATACCATTACAGTAGGGAATACCAACTATGACTTTGGGTCAGAAACTCTTGAGCTACTTCTCGATCAGGACATTCAGTTTGGTCAAAGGCCTTCTTACAGTATTTTTCTTAATCCTGCTAACTATAGAACACATGTTTCTGGGGTTATTGGAACAGAGCTACCAGCTGTCAATCTAGCACATTATGATGCGACGAATGATGTTTATTTTGTGAGATCAGTATTCCAGGGGAATGATTCAATTGCGCTTTATATGTTAAATTCTTATTTAACTGTCTTAGACACTTTGATTATCAGATCCAGCGCGATCGGTGAGCAGGTCTTTTCTGTTTCCGAAAATGGACAGTGGCTTGTATACATGCCTAGATCTGGAGGAATATTGTATCATATTGATCCAATAAGTTTTGAGGTAGTAAAGAAAATTGACTTGAGAGTTTTGTTGGGCTCAAGTACTTTGTGGAATTTTGGACTTAATGTTGCAAATAATGGGTTTGTTCTACTTAGACTACTAAGACCTGAGTCACATGTCGTTTTGGACCTAAATGATCTAAGTATTAAAGCTACAAGCCCGGGAAATGATTTTTTTGGGAATGATGGGGATATATCTCCTAGTGGTAGTTATTTATTCATGCAAGGTGACATGCATGAACTTGTTGGGAGCAATTACGAATACAGATATACATTAGATGCTACAAACAAGGTGGCCTTCTTTTTAGAGGAGGGGAAACTAATCCACATGACTGAAACTGATGCTAATATTATTAACGTAGTGACGGGAACTAGCTCTACTTCATTCAGTTTTGAGAATCATTCCAAAGTACTGGAAGCTGGAGTTGCTGCATATCTGCTGGATTTCGATAAGACAAGTAAAGTGATAAACTCGACTTTGGCCAGAAATAAGTACCAAATTTATGACTACGATGGTGTTCTCCTTAAGGAAGTGATTTTACCTAGTAGTGTGAGTTTTTCTTTCAAGAACGGATATCTGTTCAGCTCTGTCGGACAAGCAGCAAGATTTTAAAAATGAAACACGTATTTTGTATAGCAAGTTTGTTGATTTTCTGTATTCCGAGCCATTCACAGGTTAAAGAACTTGAAGCAGGAATGTATGTAGGGACTTTTGCCATGAAGGACCTTAGAGAATTTCAAGAACGTGTTGAGAATGGGACTCCACTAACTGAGTCAATTAGCTCTTTTCCTCCTTTTTTTGTGTTTGACGTTTCCTATACCAAAATGTATGATTGGGGGGGATTGGGGTTTTGGGCGGGTTATCAATCAACAGGAGGGCGAGTGCAGTATGCCGATTACTCTGGGGAATTGAAAACTGATATTGTTATCGAAGGAATTTCGGTAGGGATGCTTTACCAAAAGAATCTTGACAATTATTTTGTTGTTGGTAGGCTTGGATTTACGTACAATATTCTTGTGGTTAAGCAGTCTATTCGGGTTTTTGACTTTTCTGATGGAAACGAAGACAAGTTCACATCATCAAATTTTCCCCTTGCAGTTGTTGTTGGGCGAAGATTTGAACTTAAAGACTGGCTCGCTTTAAGCCCCATTATATTTTTTGATTATTCAGCGGTTGGTTCTATGTTTTCTCACGTTAAGGATGAGATCGAGTTTCCAAGTAAGGCGGATTGGACAGGAGTGCGTGTTGGAGCAAGGATAGAATTCACTACGAATCCAGAAAAAGAAGAGTAATCTTCGGAAAACCCATCGAGGAAACAGTATTTGTCGGTAGTGACATTGATCCATAGATTCATAGTCACTGAATTTACATAGCTTGTAGACCTCAACAATATTTTGAAAAATGAACAAAAGCAAGCAAACAGGGATTATCATGGTCCTCATAGGCGCGTTCACGGTATATTGGGCTCAATCACACTCTCCTAAGGACCTTGGACAAATCGTTGGGAACGAATTGTCTGGCTCATACACAATGAGCGAAACATGGTATTATATAAGTCTTATTGCGGGCATCGCAGTGATCGTTTATGGTATCTCTAAAATTATCAAAGGACGGTAATTCGTCTGTCTTTTTTAATCCCAGGTACGAGCAATTCCCGAGTGCTTACTCACAATTCTCACGCATTCTCGGTACTTTCGCCTTGAAAATCGTTTTATTGACTTTAAATACTACGAGAATGGCTGCAAAAACAAGATACACTGATAAAGAACTCATAGAGTTTGAAAAACTTATAAATGAGAAGCTTGAAAAAGCGAACAAAGAGCTAAGTACGCTCAAGTCATCGCTAACCAGAGACTCCGATGATTCCGGCGATAATTTTTCGTCTGTTAAGACATTGGAGGACGGTGCAGATACTGCGGAAAAGGAACAGCTAAGCCAATTGGCCGGTCGTCAGCAAAAATTCATCAACAACCTGGAGAATGCACTGGTACGAATCAAGAATGGTACGTATGGTGTCTGTATCGATACAGGAAATCTCATTTCGAAGGAAAGGTTGAGAGCAGTGCCACATACTCAGCATAGCATTGCCGCCAAGATGAACAAGTCCTAATGGACTATTTAGCGAATCATATTGAAGCATTGGTTTTTTGCTCTCCAAAGCCGATTGGGGAGGCCGATCTGCAGAGCTGTTTAAAGGAGATGTTTGATGCAGACGTGCCATCGAAGGACATCACCAATGGATTGGAGACGATCAAGGAAAAATTTAAAGCAGATTCATTCTCATTTGAATTGGTGAAGTCAGGGGGAGGCTTTCAGTTTTTAACCAAACCAGCATATCAGGCAAGCATCGGAATTTTGCTCAAGCAGCAGTCGAAAAAAAGACTCTCAAATTCAGCACTAGAGACGTTGTCAATCATTGCTTACAAGCAGCCAATTACCAAGAGTGAAGCGGAGCAGATACGAGGGGTAAGCTGCGACTACTCGATCCAGAAATTACTAGAGAAAGAACTTGTTGAGATTAAGGGAAAGTCCGAGGGTGTGGGGAGACCCATTTTGTATGGGACTAGCCAAAAATTTATGGACTACTTCGGAATAAATGATCTCAAGGAACTCCCAACGCCAAAGGACTTCGCAACCGAGGAGAATACCATTGGCACTGAGCAAGAATGAAGCGCCCAAATAAAAAAGCCCCACCTCCGACATCTTCAGAAACCCGATTAAACAAGTTCATAGCTAATGCAGGAATTTGCTCTCGCCGAGATGCAGATAACCTCATTGCTGCAGGACAGGTAACCGTGAACGGTAAGGTGGTAAAAGAGATGGGTTTTAAAGTGAAGAAGACGGACAAAGTTGTATACAAAGGACAGGCCCTTAAATCCCAGACTCATCAGTACGTTTTACTTAACAAACCGCGTGGATTTATTACCACAACCAACGATCCACAAGAGAGAAAGACTGTCATGTCATTGGTTGACAAAGCCTGCAATGAACGAATCTACCCTGTCGGTAGACTCGATAGGGATACAAGTGGCCTTCTTCTCTTCACCAACGATGGAGAAACAGCGAAAAAGCTCACGCACCCATCACACAAAGTAAAAAAAATCTATCAGGTCGAATTGGACAAACCCATCACTGAGGATGACTTCAACAAGGTGCTGACTGGCCTCAAACTCGAGGATGGGCCAGCTCCGGTGAGAGAACTTGCTGTGATTGGCGAAGACAGCAGTGTTTTGGGGATTGAGATTCACATTGGTCGAAACAGAATTGTCAGAAGAATCTTTGAGCATTTAGGATACAAAGTCAAGAAGCTGGACCGTGTGATGTTTGGCTCACTAACAAAAAAAAATCTCCCCAGGGGTAAGTTTCGTCATCTTAACCCTAAGGAGATCATGGCCATCAAAGGCGTTAAATAAATCTAAGTTATCCTGCCATTGGATCGATTGAATTTACTGCACTTCTTAGTTGATCATCGCTTAGTTTATCCAGCTGAGGTAGGGTTGGTCGACTAGAATCAAAACCCTGAATCTCACTTTTATGTTGGTCCATCCATCCTACGATGCCTTTCAGTACACGCTGGTTTGCCTGACCATGGGAGGTGCCGTCTCCAATGTTTTGGCTAAGTACCGCGGTTGCTGAGAAAAATGGATGATCGGCAAAGTATATCTCGGAAAGCTTGGCTGTAAACTCAAGGTCTTCGCTCCGTTGCTTTCCAAAATGTTTTTTGTCAATTGCATGTCGTCCTTCATGGGCAAAAATGCTTGCGTTAAGGTCGTATTTCTCCGAAGTATTTATAAAAGCTGTTCTTAGTTCTCTTCCGCTAAATCCTGATTTTTTCAATTCTGACAAAATTCGCATGTTCGAATTGTAGGTAATTCTCGCATCCAATCCAGGTAGATAAGCATAAGGATCCTTGCGTGCAATCTCATCATCTGATGCTATGTTCTCCTTGATTTTGGCTTTAATTTCTTCCACTTTTACTGAATCAGTTACAGCCATCCAGGACCGTACTGGACCATTGCTGTACGCACTTCGCACTTGGAGTATTGATGATTCATCAGGAGCCCATCCTCCGATCTGCGCAGCACCATCCCAAAACCAGGAAGAATACCCATTGCTGACCATGTGATCAATAGCGATATACCGAAGATTGCCCGTCTTGCCATATTGGGTTACTTGTCTGTTCTCATCGAGGACGACATGACCTAGACTCACCCCAAAGTGGCCGTTGGCATTCATAAACTCCAACACCATACCGAACCGTTTCCTCAGCTCTTTTTGCACAACCTCATCCTTAAATTTCGGTTTTTTGCCAGTCCACGATAGTTGATCCCAAAGGGCACTTCCAGCTTTTCGAACTGCGCTTTTGTAGCTTTTTTCGCTCGAGTTATCAGCGACCTCAGATCGATAAAATTCAACGGTGGCTCGCTCAACTTCCAGAAGAAAGGCATGGTAATTCATTAGATCTTTGATAGGATCACCTTCTAACTCAAAACGCCCTCTTAATACGTTGGTAGCCATCGCTGCGTATTCAATAAAGCCAGACTCGGCGAGACCTGAAATTATTTGGTCCGCCTGTTCTTCACTTAGATTGGGGCCACTCGTGAGACCTGCAATCAACTTTACTTGAGCTTCCTTCAGTGTTTTGTGCACATCACCTTCCTCATCAGCTCGATAAAAGGATAGCCAGCCAGCGTAGGCTTGGGGGCCATTTCGTGTAAGTATAGATAGTCCAAGATGTACTTTAGAGGCTGCAATATCGCCTGGACTTTCTGTCATTATGGACTGCATGATTTTTGCCGCTTCAATTAAATCACCTTCCTTCGAATGTTCCGGCTTCCATGACCCTTCGAACGATATTGACTTGTACTTTTCTAGTACCGCAGTTGCCAGGCACATCTGACTAGCGTATGTCTGACTGGAAGATTCTGCCAGAGGAATAGCTCTTCTTGCCAGATCAACGGCTTTATCATGATCACCCTCTTCAGACAGAATTCTAGACCAGGTAGCGTAGCATTTGGAGGGCTCAAATTTCAGTTTTTCCAGCTCAGCTAAGATTCTGTATGAATCTTCACTCTTATTAAAGAGGAGCCATGACATGGTAGCCAACCTTCCGGCAGCTTCAGCCCTGTCTTTCCTCGAGAGGGTAGTGTCTTGCCAAACTTTCTCGTACATTTCATACGACTCATCGGGCTTCATTTGAAAGTATAGTCGATCAGCTTCATCCAATGAAACTGCAGCTTGCGGACTGCACGAATTGAGTAGAGTCGCAAGGAAAAATGTTAGGATCATATTATTTAGTATTTTCATATTGGAGTTTATGAATCATACGAGTTAAACTAAAAACTGTTATAATTTTTAGAACAGATCAAAATTATAGTACTTTACTCACAACTATGGATATTGGTAAGGGAAAATTGAAAAGTGTGGTGCAACACTGCATCTATGAAATTTCAACTGGTAAGTGGAGGGCTGGCGAAAAGCTGCCTTCAGTGCGAAAGGCGGAGGAAATGTGGGGAGTGAACAGGCTAACTGTTTTGAGTGCCTATCGTGAGCTTTTGGAAATGGGATTGGTTACTTCTGAGGACAGAAAGGGGTATTTTGTTGCCACGCACACCGAGAACAAAGAGACTAAAGAGCAGAGAGATCAGTTGGATAACTTGTATAAAAAAGCCCTAAAATTGATCAGAAACAACACCAGTTTCGAGCCTCGAGCAGTGCTGAAATATTTTGCTAGCCAGGCTGAAAAAGAAAATGACTTACACCCGGAAATTGCCTTCATGGAATGTTCTAATTTTCAAGCTGAAGGACATGCGAAGGAAATCAAGGACAGATTGAATGTATCTATTCAACCGGTCTTATTGAATCAGGAGATTCAAAAGCAAGAATTTCCGTCAAGTATAAGAACACTTCTTACTACTGGATTCCATATTTTGGAAGTCCGAAAAATTGGCAAACGACTGAGCCTTGATGTGGTAAATATACCCATTGAAGTAGATGCCAGTCTCTTTGAGAATATCTCCATCAACTTTGATGCAGCTACTGTTTTTGAATTGGAAGAAGAGATGTCCCGAGACATATTTAACGATGTGAAAGCCTTGACGAATATTCCGTTAAAGGAAAAGATCATTCAAGATGTTAATGGGGAAATTGAAGCGTTTCTGAAGGCGCATTTGACGGAGATCATTCTGCTTTCACCCCGTGTCTGGGGGCAAACCGCAAAAAGATGGCGTGAGAATCCTCGAGTTCATTTGATCAAATTTTCGATACAAGAAAATTCCTGGCCTACTATTGTGGAGGCTGTTAAACTGCCTTTTGCACTTACTTATTGAAAGTACTTCCAAGATTGATGCTACTTTTCTAATCCAAAATGAATTGAAAGAGCGTCTTGGTCAACAATAGATACCTAACCAATGCTATTGTCTCTTTCACCTCTCTGATTTTTCTTACTATAAATTTCATTCCTTTGCTGTTTTAGTGATGTACTTAATAATTGAACTATTGGCAATGATCTTGTAATGTCCGAGACCTCTGGCATGAACAAAAGACGCCTTTGGCCAAGCTGCTTCCAGCTCCTGGGCTTTACTGAATGGCACCAGTTCATCGTCCTCGCAGTACATGAGATGCGTCTTTATATGTTTTAGGTTTTCCTCTTTGTCTCGCAGGTCGAAGTAGTCAATGCCTTGATGGTAGTATTCATTTACTAAATCACACATAGAGTCATAGACTGCTTCATTGCAACCAATCTCATCCGTGATGTCTTTAAAAAAATACCGGACGTAGGGTGGAGCAGACAGTAAATAGAGATTCTTGGGATGCATGATCTTTGAAAACTCATTGAGAACTAGCCCAGCAGCGATTCCACCAAACGAATAACCCACTACAATCTCATATGGACCGTGAAGCGCGAAATGATTTTTGATCACATCTCTGTACTCTGGAAGGGCCGTATGTCTCCCTTCTGACTGACCGTGAGCTCTCATGTCGATTCCCTCCACCACGTATCCCGATTCGACAAATGCGTCAATCATTCTCCTGAAATCAGCAATCTTCGACCTCCAGCCATGGCACAAGAGCACCTTTGGACCAGTCGAACCCCAACGGTAGGCAACGATCTTGTCACCTTTGTAGCTTGACTCTATAATTTCTGCCCGAGAAAGGAGTTCCTTCTGAGGTTCGGAAAATTTTGTTCTTCCGGGTATCGTGAAATAGTGCCAGATAATTTCCGCTGACTTTTTAGGTGAGGCGTGCTGCAAAACTCCAAGACCCTTTTTGATTAGTTCGATTTTCCAGTTGGTCTTTTCTGGTCTGTCAGCCGGCCTGGATATGTCTTCGTTTTCGACTGCTATGTATGTGGTTGTTTCTTTCATCTTATCATGTACTTATATACCAATCGGTATTTTCATAGATAAAAAATTTTAAATAGTGATTTCTTCAATCATTTTATTGAGCATATTCCTCACATGCTTGTAGGACCTTCCATCACCTTCTATTCTGGAAAGCGAAATTGCTCCTTCGATGGTCGCATAGAAAAAGACCGCCAATTCCTCAGCATCAACATCACGTTTAACCTGTCCTTCCAAAATACCACGATTCACAATTTTGGTGAACGAATCTTTCATCAGCGCAATTGTTCGTATAACCTTAGATTTCAGAAAGGGCAGATTGTCATCTGCTTCGATGGATGAATTTAAAATTGGACAACCTCCAGGAATTGGTGGATTATCCACATACTCCGAATAGTAATCCACGATCGCCTTTAATTTTTCTGGAGCAGTATTTTTTGCTCTTACTTTTTTGGATAAGAATCCAACAACGATTGAAACGGCATGGTCAAACGAAGCTGAAGCTACTTCGTCTTTGTTTTTAAAGTTGCCATAAATAGCCCCTTTTGTTATACCTGTTGCCGCAGTGATATCCGACAGAGACGCAGCATTGTACCCTTTCGTGTTGAAAATGGGCAGTGCCTTATCAATAATTAGTTGCCTTGTCTGTTGTGGATCTCTCATAATTTCAACACAAATATACCGATCGGTATATTATATACAAAATTCCAACGCAAGAAATTACTTTTGGTTCTTCCTGAAGAAAGAAATAGTCGTCTTTAGACTCTCTGCTTGCATTCGCAACTCGTTGCTGCTACCTGCCATTTCTTCAGCTGCAGCGGCATTATGTTGGACCGTTTCATTCAAGTGTTGCAACGCATTGTTTATTTGCTCCGATGAAAGACTTTGCTCTCTTGAACTGGTAACAATATCTTGTACCAACTGCGAGGTTCGTTGAATATCAGGTATAACTTCTGCGAGTAGTGTGTCTGATTTACTTGCAACTTCGACACTCGACTCAGTGAGTTCCATAATCTCATCTGCAGCAATACTACTCTTCTCAGCTAGCTTCCTGACTTCTGATGCGATGACAGCAAATCCTTTTCCATGCTCGCCAGCTCTAGAGGCCTCAACAGCGGCATTAAGTGCCAGAATATTCGTTTGTTGTACAATTTCCCCGATGATCTTGATCTTTTCGGAAACAGTGCTCATTCGCGAAACCGTCTGCTTTACAGATTCATTAACCTCTGTTATGAGTTTTGTCGCATTACCGCTGATTTTTTCTGTTTCCTCAGCGTTAGTCGCATTTTGATGAATTGACGAGACAATCTCCTCCATGGAAGAAGCTACCTCCTCCGCCGAGGCAGTCTGTTCATTTGCCCAGTCGCTAATTTTTTGCGAGCCGGAAGAGAACTGCTGAGAGGATAACGCTAGATTATCTGATACCTCAATTGTCTCTCTGACAATTCGACCTAAATTCATCATCATGGTTCTCATGTCCTTGTAGAGACCTCTAATCTTTGTTTTGTTAAGCTCAAATCCAGTATTACCCACTGCCAGGTTACTAGCAATCATCGCGGCTTCAAAAGGCTCAACCCCAAGTTCTTCCATGATGTTCTTTGTTAAAAGAAAGCCGCATGTGCCCGCCGTAAGAATCGCAACAATTAAAAATAGGTATGCTTGGATTTGCATGCCCTCTAGCTTAGATATGCTTACTTGAAGATCCCCAGAAGTGGATTGTTCGAGAGCACGCACAAATTCAGGATTGGACAAACTATCCTGAATTGAATTCAAACTAGATAAAAAGTAGGCAACGAATCCGAAGCAGATGAGAATGATTACTGAAAACGCCAGCGTGATTTTATGACGAATTTTCACTTGAGAAAGACTTACCAACTGCATAGTAGTTACATTTTTGATTTAGCAGTGAGGAACGTACCGTAGCTGGGTTACTCTTGCAAATTAAGGAAAATGAAGGTCATTAAAATAGTATGCATGCATACTAAACCTGAGATTTGATTTATATTCGGGGAAACAAAGAAAGACATCGATCAATGGATTGGTAGCTTTAACTTTAAGTGATTCAAAGTAGCTTTGGAGTGTGGTGCTAGGTGGATTCGATCGGAGTGGCGTACCACCCACCGACTCGTGGAGTCGACCCGAAAGAGTTGAAATAAAAAAGCTACCGTAAAGGGTAGCTTTGGAGTGTGGTGCTAGGTGGATTCGAACCACCGACTCACGGATTTTCAGTCCGATGCTCTACCAACTGAGCTATAGCACCAAAAAATGAGTTGGCAAAAGTAGAGAATTCTATGAAAAGGCAAAACATTTAAAACAATAGTTAAAAAGGAATTTAAGATTCATGCAATACCTCTCTCAAATTATCTTTCTAATCGTTGCAGTCTTCTTCGGGTTTTTGATTTTCAAGCGCGTCAAACGAATCGCAGGAAACATAAAACTGGGGAAAGAAGCGGACCTTTCAAACGACAAGGGTGAGCGATTGAAGAACATGCTGTTGATTGCCTTTGGGCAGAAAAAGATGTTCAAAAGACCAGTCCCTGCGCTACTTCATTTGCTGATTTATATTGGCTTTGTTTTGATCAATCTTGAAGTGTTAGAGATCGTCATTGATGGTTTTTCTGGAACCCACCGAATTTTCGCCCCGCTCTTGGGAAGCTTTTATACATTTTTGATAAACTTCTTTGAAGTGCTGGCCGTTGGGGTGCTACTTTCTTGTGTGTTTTTCCTAATCAGAAGAAATATTTTGCGAATCAAGAGATTCCATAAGGTGGAAATGCTAGGATGGCCGACACTCGATGCAAACCTAATTCTCGTTATTGAAATTTTGTTGATGATTGCTATTCTTGGGATGAATGGGGCTGATCAGTTACTTCAAAGCAGAGGAGCAGATCATTATACACTTACTGGTACTTTTTCAATAAGTGCAAGTATGTTTTCTTTCCTCAGCTCAGTCGATACTGGGAACCTCATCCTTATTGAACGAGGTGCTTGGTGGTTCCATATTATTGGCATTTTCGCATTTGCCCTGTATGTGACTCACTCGAAGCATTTGCATATTTTCATGGCATTTCCGAATACCTACTATGGCCGAGTAATTCCACAGGGCCAAATGTTCAACATGAAAGAAATTACCAACGAAGTAAAGATCATGCTAGGCATGCCAGTCGAAGGAGAAGCTAGCCCACCGCCTGCGGGCATGAGATTCGGAGCTAAGGATGTAAATGATTTAAGCTGGAAAAATTTAATGGATGCTTACGCTTGTACGGAATGTGGCAGGTGTACTTCAGAGTGTCCAGCAAATTTGACAGGCAAGAAACTTTCGCCGAGAAAAATCATGATGGATACAAGAGATAGGCTGGAGGAAGTTGGAAAAACAGGACTTGAGGACGGGAAATCTCTGCTAGGCGACTATATCTCCAAAGAAGAAATAAATGCCTGCACTAATTGCAATGCCTGCGTCGAAGCTTGTCCAATAAATATTAACCCGCTAGACATTATCCTGCAATCAAGAAGGTATGTCTCAATGGAGGAATCGGGGTCTCCAGCTTCATGGAACGCGATGTTCCAAAACATAGAGACGAATTTTGCTCCGTGGAAATTTGGAGCACAGGACAGATTCAATTGGGCAGACGAATTAAAGGAAGAGAAATGAGTGAAATGAAAATACCTACGGTAGCAGATTTAGTTGCAAAGGGAGAAAAACCAGATGTTTTGTTTTGGGTTGGCTGTGCTGGATCCTATGATGATCGGTACAAAAATGTGACGAAGGCATTTGTGAAAATTTTGAATAAGGTTGGAATAAACTTCGCTGTGCTTGGACCTGAGGAAACGTGTACCGGGGACCCTGCCAGAAGAGCTGGAAACGAATTCCTTTTTCAAATGCAAGCGATGGCTAATATTCAAGTCCTGGATGGATACGAAATAAAAAAAATAGTGACGGCCTGTCCACACTGCTTTAATACCTTGAAAAATGAGTATCCAGAGCTTGGCGGAAACTATGATGTGGTTCACCATTCTCAATTCTTGCAGCAATTGATTGATGAAGGAAAAGTGAAATTAGATGGAGGTGGCGAGTTTAAAGGCCGGAAAATCACTTACCATGATTCCTGTTTTTTAGGCAGAGCAAATAATGTGTATTCAGCACCACGGGCTGTTTTAGAGGCGTTAGATGCTGAGCTGGTGGAAATGAAAAGGTGCAAAACCAAGGGACTTTGCTGCGGTGCTGGAGGAGCTCAAATGTTTAAAGATGCTGAAGCTGGAGATAAGGAAATCAACATCGAAAGGACGGAAGAAGCCTTGGCTACCAATGCAGATACAATTGCCGTGGCCTGTCCATTTTGCATGACGATGATGTCTGACGGAGTTAAGAATAAGGAAAAAGAAGAATCTGTCAAAGTGAAGGATTTGGCGGAACTGATTGCTGAACACGAGGGTTTAAACTAATATGCTAGTATCATTTGACCAAATGCCAGACACCTCTCGTCTTTGGATTTACCAGGCAGATAGGAAGCTTACAGGAGGCGAGCAGGATTCTATTCGTGAATCAACCATTCAGTTCTTAAAGGATTGGACAGCTCATGGGAGCAATTTGAAAGCCTCGTTTGAACTGATGCATGATCAGTTCCTAGTGCTGACACTGGACGAAAATGTAAGTCAGGCTAGTGGATGTAGTATTGATTCGTCTGTCAACCATATACAAAACCTCGAACGTTCGTTGGGAGTTTCTCTAATGAACAATGACAAGGTCGCCTTTTTAATTGGCAACGAGATCGAACTGCTACCTGCCATTGGCTTAAAGGCACTTCTTCTGAAAAAGGAAGTAAATCCGAGTACCAAAGTATTCAACAATACCGTTCAAAGCCTAGGGGATTTCAAGTCAAACTGGTTGGTGGAAAGCGGCCAAACTTGGGTTAATCGCTTTTTTAATTAGGGCCTTTTTGTTCCTTCTTGTTATTCTAAATGAGTAAATTAGATAATCAAATTTGAGAAAAATTCGTTGTATAACATTATGCGAAATATAGTAATACTGCTTCTCAGCGTATTTTTAGCTGGATGCTCTTTGCAGAGTAGCATTGAGAAGGAAGAATTTGATGCGGTAATCGCTAAGTACGGTGATGATCCCCAAAAGAATACTGCCGAGGAAAATGTGACTGTCGGCGATGCTTTTCAAAAATCAAATCGGTTGGTGGAATCGATCCCTTTTTATAAGGAAGCTCTAAAACAAGGAACAACCAATGAAGCTACACATGTTCACCTGGCTCACGGCCTGAAAGTAGAACAGAAGTACGACGAGGCAAGAGCTATTCTAACCAAGTATATTCCCAAAGCCAAGGACCCTCACATGAAGAAATTGGCTGAAAAGGAACTTCACAGCATTGACAACATTGACGATTTACATGGACAGAATAGCTATTATCGTTTAAAAAATCTTAGTGATATCAATACAGCGAGTGCTGAATACTCTCCTGTCTACAGCAATAATTTCTTGTATTTCACTTCGAACCGAGATGGTGGGAAGGTCTACAAAACTACCGGTACTCATTTCACAGACATCTACAAAGTAGCGACACAGGGGGCTAACGTAAACCTTGCAACGCTAAGCGCATTAGACCCGATCATAAATCATTTCGACACAAATGAAGGTTCCATAGCTGTTATGCCTGGTGGAAATTCAATCATTTTTGCGAAGGGGAACAATGGAAAAGCCACTGGCTACTCGGATGTACACCTATTTTTCGCTAGATATAGAAATGGAAGATGGTCGGAGCCAGTCCCTTTGTCCATAAATGATGTTGATTCCTGGGATTCAACGCCGGCCCTGAGCCCCGATGGGAAAACACTTTACTTTTCATCTGATAGAGCTGGTGGATTTGGTGGAAACGATTTGTATAGTGCGACTATAAACAGAAGAGGTAGATGGGTAGATGTAAGAAACCTTGGGCCAGAAATCAACACACCTGGGAATGAAATGTTCCCTTTCGTTAGCACAGATGGAAGCTTGTACTTCTCCTCAAATGGACATCATGGACTAGGTCACTTAGACATTTTCAGAGCAGTTCGTCAAGGCGGAAAAGTGTCCATCGAAAACCTGGGTAAACCAATGAATTCGCACCAAGATGATTTTGGGTATTTTGAATTCAACCTTACAAGAGGGTTTATTACCTCGAACCGAAAAGGCGGAGCGGGAGATGATGACATCTATACGTTTGTAAATAATGACCCAAACCTACGAGTCGTCAACTACTTCTTAACTGGAACGACCGTTACTACAGATGATGCGGGAGCAGAAATTGTACTACCAAATACCAAAGTGACACTCACTGCCGACAATGGAGATATCATTGATGAAACATTTACAGGAAATGATGGGGAATTTAATTTCCGTGTATACACGGAGGAAGACTATGATTTGATTGGCGAGAAGACTGCCTATTTTACAACAAGAAAGGATTTCACGACCGTCGGGGAAACAGTAGATAAATCCACTCTTACAGAATTTATCACAAACATAAATTTCGAAACGAAGATCTTGATGGATCCGATTGTGCTGGAAAAAGCGATTGCCCTAAACAATATCTACTATGATCTGAATAAAGCAGAAATCCGAACGGATGCTGCTTTGGTACTAGATAGTTTGGTGCTCATTATGAATGATAACCCAGATATATTTATCGAATTGGGGTCGCATACTGACAACAGATCGGATGATAATTACAACTTGGATCTTTCCAGGAGAAGAGCTCAGTCCGCAGTTCGCTACATCATTACCAAGGGTGTCGAGCCTGCGAGAATTGTAGCCAAAGGGTATGGTGAATCTCAACTGCTTTTGCAGGACGCGCAGAATGAGGAGGAACATCAGAGAAACAGAAGAACCGAATTCAAAGTGCTCAAATACAACCCTAGAGATCGAAATGATTTAGCTCCAGGCGAAGAAGCCGATGAGTACGATCGTTTCTTTCAGGAAGGCGATAAAGGAAACGAATAATAGCGTTTCTTTGCAAAGAAAAACCCATGACTGATCGCTATGCCCTTCGCGGTGTTTCTTCCGACAAGGAAGATGTGCATGCTGCAATCAAGAATATAGATAAGGGGCTATTTCCGAAGGCTTTTTGCAAAATCGTGGAAGACATTGCCAACGATCCAGAATACTGCACAATCATGCACGCAGATGGTGCGGGTACAAAATCTTCACTTGCATATTTGTATTGGAAAGAAACGGGAGACACTAGCGTTTGGAAGGGAATTGCTCAAGATGCAATCATCATGAATACTGATGATTTGTTGTGTGTGGGTTGTACAGATAATATTTTGCTGTCCTCTACTATTGGTCGAAATAAGAACAGAATTCCGGGAGAGGTAATTTCAGAGATCATCAATGGAACAGAGGAGGTATTACAAATGCTTAGAGAAAATGGAATTGGTATTTCCTCTACAGGCGGAGAAACAGCCGATGTTGGGGATCTTGTGCAAACGATTATTGTGGACAGTACTGTGACGGCCAGGATGAAAAGGAGCGAAGTAATTGACAATAGTCAGATACAACCTGGAGATTTAATTGTAGGCTTTGCCTCGTATGGCCAGGCTACCTACGAGCGTGAATACAACGGAGGAATGGGGAGTAATGGTCTTACCTCGGCTAGGCACGATGTTTTTGCAAAAGAATATGCAAGCAGGTATCCTGAGACGTACGATAGCAATGTGGATCAGGGTCTTGTATATTCTGGGTCTAAAAAAATTAGCGATCCTGTTGAGGGCTCCGAATTAAGTGCAGGAAAACTTGTGCTGTCCCCTACGCGTACATATGCGCCTATTATCAAGGAGGTTTTGAAGGAAATGCGTTCAGAGATCCACGGAATGGTCCATTGCAGCGGTGGTGCTCAAACCAAAATTATGCACTTTGTCGACAACCTGAGAATTGTAAAAGACAATCTGCTCCCGACCCCACCACTCTTTAGAATGATACAGGAAGAAAGTGGCTCTAGCTGGAAAGAAATGTACAAAGTCTTCAATATGGGTCATCGTATGGAATTGTATGTAGCTGAGGAGTCGGCAGATGAAGTTGTCGAAATTTCCAAATCCTTCAACATTGATGCTCAAATTGTTGGAAGAGTTGAATCTGCTGATAAAAAGGAGGTAATGATTCAATCTGAACACGGCGTTTTCCAGTACTAAGAATCTGAGATCTTGGAGCACGGAAAATGCTTTCTGAATCATGAAGATTTTTCACCCCTTCCAGTAATTTATTGAGTGCTACATGGGTAGCAATTACTGCTATGTCACTTAAATTAGGGAATTAACTTGATGCTTATGAAGGAGTTTTATAAAATACTATCTGACGAAAAGATTGCACTTGAACCCCTCACCCTCGATCACATTGAATCCCTAAAGGAGGTCTGCGGAGATGAGGAGATTTGGCGATGGTTTACTTTGAGTCTGTCAAATCCCTCTGACATGGCCATGTGGATGAATCAATTGCTCGTCGACTCTGAGCAGGGGAGGAAAATGACCTTCGCTGTACGACTTCTCGAAACAGGAAAAATTGTTGGTGCATCCAGCTATGGAAACATAGAATGGAAGGAGAAAAATATCGAAATTGGATGGACATGGATTGGCAATGATTACATCGGATCTGGAATAAATAAACATATGAAGTTTCAAATGTTAAGTCATGCGTTTGAAAATATGAAGATGGAACGATTGGAACTTCGGACGGACGAGTTGAATGTTAGATCAAGAAGAGCGATGGAAAAGATCGGTGCGAAACATGATGCGACGCTGAGAAGCCATAGATATACCAAAGGTGGTCGGAGA
>JBDWQX010000104.1:0-5597 GCA_039986395.1 Cyclobacteriaceae bacterium | reverse complement strand
GTTCCAAAAAATCCTTTTCCAATATTTCTCCTGGATGTATGTTCATTCCAACATTCATATTTAATTTAATTAATGGTAGTCTGTAATTTTAACATCATGTGCATTTCCATGTTTCCAGACAAAAATGATTCGCCATTTCATATTTATACTTATTGAATAGAAACCCAGTAAGTTGTCCTTTAGAGGATGTAATCTATTGGAAGGCGGAATTCTAAGGTCATCTAAATTTATTGCTGCATCCAGATAATCCAACCGTCTCATAGCAATCCTTCTAATATCAGTATTCCACTTTTTTGAATATTGACCCAAACTAACTTTGTGTGTCTCTTTACAACTGAAACTGAGGATCATTTTATATTGCTATAATATAAATATAGTATAATAAAATTATACTATAATAAAAACATACTAAATAGCATATCCACCGATCCGCCTGCTAGCGGATAAATGTTCTAGAAATCAAAGAAGCAAATTTCTGGGCTAGAGGTGGCACTCACTCACCTCCTAGTTTTTTTACTTTTTCCAGTTCCTCAATGTCAGCAATATCTCGACTTCTATTTGCTGCCTTTTTTGCTTTGACTAAAACGTGATATTCAACAACGTTAATTGGAGTCTTCTTGTCAATGATGAATCTTTCCGAATTCTTGTACGCTTCATCAAAAGTGATGCCCTTGCAAGCAGTCATAACATCTATCTGCACAGGAGAGACTCCAAAGGTGTAAACATCATATTTTGAGGTATCAGTGAAGTTTCGCACTTTATCCATTTCTCCCATCATCATTCCGAACTCGCTGTGCACTTTTTCCATTTTAGAATGGTTTTTTTCTGTCGGGTTCACAAATAAATCCATATCGCCTGTAGATCTTCTGTACCCATGTAGGTTTACAGCCATTCCTCCTAGGAGCACATACTCAACCTCATATTTATTAAGTAGTTGTATGTACTCAACAAAATCCTCATTAAACAGGTCTGCCATCAATCCTCTTTTTTGCAGATGTTGCAGATCTATCCATCCTTATGTCTATCGGAACATTGTTATTTAAACAATTCAATCTCCAGCTTTCTACCAGACGATCATAAGGAGATTTCTTGATAGCCCAAAACAAGATATCAAGTTCATCTTTGTCTGAAATCTTCCCTGCAAATGTTGGCTTCCTTATCATAAATCAATCATCTCTTGAAGGCTGTCATATGAATTCCGAAAAGTAAGTGAATGAGTAATTTATTCACAAACTTTCTAAAAAAGGAACATCGCATCGAACAAAACTGTGCGCCGATGAAGTAACCCTATCTGCATATCTATTTGTAGGATTAACCAAGCCTCAAAAACTTTTATGAAACATTTTTTTGCTTTTTCAGTTTCATTAATCTAATGTTGTACTGTATTAGTTAAATAGTACACTAAATCAATAGTATGATTGATATTAAACAATTAAATTTTAGTTACTCAGAAAAGCAGCAGCCGCTCTTCCAGAACTTGGAGTGCGAACTTCAGCCAGGTAGCATTGCTGGTCTGCTAGGAAAAAACGGAGCTGGGAAAACGACACTCCTTAAAATTATGATTGGATTACTATTTCCGACTGAAGGTCAGCTGAAGATCAATGGTCAACAGCCTGGAAAGAGACAACCGTCATTTTTGGAGGATTTGTTTTTCGTCTCAGAGGAATTCCAGCTTCCGGGAATTTCTATAGACAAGTATGTAAAGGCTAATGCAGGATTTTATCCTCGATTTGATGAAAAGCTCTTGCATCAGCTACTGCTGGACTTCGAGTTGCCAGAAACAAAAAGCTTACAAAAGCTATCCTACGGTCAAAAGAAGAAGTTTCTCATCTCTTTTGCATTATCCACGAAATGCCGTTTGCTGGTTTTGGACGAACCAACGAATGGCCTGGACATTCCCTCGAAAGCCATCTTTCGGAAGGTACTGGCCGGATCGTTAGATGAAGAGCAATTGGTCATCATCTCTACACATCAAGTAAAGGATGTAGAAAATCTAATCGACCGAATTCTGATGCTAGAGGACGGTCGCTTCGTAATGCAGAAAGATCTCTACGAGATTTCTTCAAAGCTAAATTTCTCCACCAGCACAAATGGTGACGGTGAAGAGGTTCTTTATAGTGAAATGGTTCCGGGAGGATATAAGGTCATCACTCCGCAGACCAATGGCGATTCCCAGGTGGATATCGAATTATTGTTCAATGCTGTAACCCAAGGCAGTCAAAAACTCAGAGATTATGTCAACTAACAACACGTTTAAATGGAGTCGCTTTAAGCTGCTCTTTAAACAAGCTGCTATCCACAATAGCAAAATGATGCTTTATTCATCCGTTGGATTTTGCGGTGTCGTTTTCATGATTTTGGTACTCAGTCAGCTCGGAAATGATTTTAGGCCACATGATACGGACATGTTCCTCGGATCTCTAGCAGGATTTGTTGCTATATTCGGAATACTCTACTCTGGTTACTCATTCCCGGCTTTTCGCAACAAGGAGAATACCACCAGTTATTTGACCGTTCCGGCGTCAACGTTCGAAAAATTTCTTTTCGAATTTTCCAGCAGGATTATGCTCATGTTGATCGTACTGCCATTCCTCTTCTGGCTGACGTTCAACTTGGAAGGGTACGTATTTAACCTTTTTGGAGGTCCCAGGTTTGATCCTGTTGGTTTTTCAGATTTAATAAAAACCCCTCCGCCCGAAGTCGATATTCCCTTTTGGACCTTCACATTTGCGACAGCCGCTACCTTTCTCATCTTCGTATTACCGTTTACGGGTGCGGCAATGTTCTCAAAACAGCCGCTCGTGAAAACACTATTTTCCATTGCATTGGTGATTGCATTTTTTGTAACCTATGCCTACATCGTGATCGAACCACTTGGTCTTGGCGACTATGATGTTGACAATTCCATCATGTGGTTAGTGCCCAGAAGTGAATCAGGGGCACTGAAGCTCGCGACCTTTCTGGCAGTAGTTGCGAATTTGACGATGCTCTCGGTTGCTTATTTCAAACTAAAGGAAAAGGAGGTCTGATATGGAATTTCAAAACTTAAAAAGCATATTTCTACAGATCGCAGACACCATCACCGACAAGGTTGTCAGCGGAGAATTTCAAGCTGGTGAAAAGATCCCGTCGGTTAGAGAATTTGCCTCCGAAATGGGTGTTAACCCAAATACAATCATGAGAACATATAGCGAACTGCAAGCGATGAACATCATAGAAAACAAAAGAGGGATTGGATACTTCGTAAATCCAGAAGCACAACAAGTGATTTTGGAGAGTAAAAAGAAGGAATTCTTCGATAAGGTACTACCAGACTTTTTGCGACACGCAGAAGTACTGGGTATCACAACTACAGAACTTAAGAAACATTTAGAAAACTCAAAATCATGAATATAAGCACCAAAATACTCATGGGATTCTTTGGGAGTGCCTTCGTTTATATGTCGGCGGTTTTCATCGAAATCAGACTGACAGGAGAAGACGTTGACATCCATGGTGAGGATGCCAAGGTTGAATCTGTGCCTATTGATAATATCAAATATGTCATTATCGCTGACTTAGGTCAACGCATCTACCTCAAATCATCCGATAAGCCTGGGCTGGAGTTTAGAAGTGCATCTGGTGATCTTGCATCAAGGTTAGTGTACGAAATCAATGGCGATACTCTGAATTTAAGAGAGCTTAATCTTGAGGAAAACACCAAATTAGATATTACTCTTCTAGTCCCGCAAGAACTTGTTGGAATCGAGGTGAATGAGGCCGCGGTATACCTTTCTGATCTCAAACAACCAAGGTTATCAATTATTCAAACTGGTGGTCGTACTGTTTTTAATCAGGGTGTTAAAATTGGAAAACTGGACATCACAGCAACAGAATCTGCCGAATTTGATGCGTTTGGAGGTGATATTGACACTGTAGCTCTGGATCTTGATAACTCAGACGTTGAGCTACGTACGAACGTAGGACGTCTAGAGGGGTCAATGAAAAACAGATCCTATCTATACATTGAAGATATCAACGATATCAGTTTCAAAAAAGACGAAAATAGTCATCTGAAACTTTGAGTATAGAGCGTTAAATCGATGTCCTAAGTTAAATTATTACTCATGGGTTTTTTTCTGGAATTGTAACAAAACTGTCGCGAGACGCCTCATACCAAGAACCAACAGAACTTGATTTTACATATCACCATACCTAACATGGAAGTCAACCAATGAAACTTGAAATCAAAGGGCTTTCAAAAATATATCCGAACGGCCATGCTGCCATCCGCGACATCAACCTTGAGATAGGCAGCGGCATGTTTGGATTGCTGGGACCAAATGGTGCAGGTAAGTCAAGTCTCATGCGGATACTAGTTACGCTTCAAAAGGCGACAACAGGAACGATGACCATGGATGGTTTAGATATCAATGAGAACCGTAAGAAGATCCGGCCATGGATCGGTTACTTGCCGCAAGATTTTACGTTCTTCTCAAAACTGAAAACCTGGGAGTTTCTAGACTATTCAGCGAGACTATCCACCTCCTTAAAGAAAAAGCAACGAATCATCGAAGTTGATAAAATGCTAGACCAAGTTGGTCTGCTGGATGTCAGAGAACGTATGGCCAACAAGCTATCTGGGGGAATGAAACGTCGATTGGGCATTGCTCAAGCATTGATTGGAAATCCTAGAATTCTCGTGATCGATGAGCCAACAACCGGTCTAGATCCTGAGGAAAGAATTCGTTTCCGAAACATTCTCTCCGATCTCAGTCAGAGGGACGTTACGATCATTCTCTCTACTCATATTGTTGGGGATATCAGTAGCACATGCCACAATATGGCCATGCTACATCAAGGTGAGGTTGCTTATTCTGGAGCACCAGAAGGGATGATCGATGAGGTACGCGAGCACGTATGGCAGGTCACAGTCAGTAACGAGGAATTCAACCTATTGAAAACCAAATACCCTGTTATCTCCACTATTCCAACCTTAGGTGAATGGGAAACACAATTAATTGCTACAGAAAAGCCCCATCCTTTAGCACAAAACATTTCGCCAAATCTTGAGCACGCATATGTCTACTTCATGGAAAACAAACTTGGTATCTCATTGGTATGATTTCCTTAGGCAACATATTGACCATCGCAAAATTCGAATCGAAAGTCATCTGGCGTAACTGGTTCTTCCGAATTTTTTCGGTTGGCATACTCTTCTTCCTTTCGATGTTCAATACGTTCGCCTTTTCACTAGCAGACGACAGTCCGCGCTGGTTCAACGTTTCGAATAGTTGGGGGATTCCGTATGGAAATATGTTCCTTTTGAGCATTGCTCAGGCTGCCGCGATCATATTCCTGGCGTCAGGTTTGATCAAAAAAGACAAGAAGATCGATACAAATGAGGTCTTCTTTACCCGTTCAATTTCAAATGCAGACTATGTACTTGGAAAGGCTCTGGCACTATTCAAACTGTTCTTTTGGTTAAATGTCGTGATCCTCTCTATCGGCTTGATTGTAAACTTGACCAACCCAACAGCCGCGTTTAATCCAATGGGTTACATCATCTACCCGCTTCTATCCAGCTTCCCGAGTATCGTCTTTTCAAATGGTCTTGC
>JBDWQX010000103.1:0-2603 GCA_039986395.1 Cyclobacteriaceae bacterium | reverse complement strand
TTCCCAATAGCTATTGGGAAACGGTAGGTCGGCTTGCAGTGCAAAAATATCTAATGAATATCTTTTCCAGTGATCCTAAATTCCCAACTGTCAGCCACCTGAGCAACTTCGCTAAACATTTCCTTAATCATATCCTCATTCAGATTAACAAGAAACGTTGAAGCTTCCACTTTTAGGAAATCGTCCTCTGCAATAAATTTCGCGTAGGGCAAATTTGTGCTTTCAGCAAGAAGATCGCTGTAGGGTATGTTTTCATTCAACCCACAAACTTTTGTCTTGATCCTGACAACCTCTCGATCGTAGTGTGGGTGCAAAACAATATGCCCAGTAATGGTTTGAAACCGTCCATCTTCCAGCGGGAAAATAATTACTGAGCGGGTCTCGTCATACTCTCGAAACTGGCCGCCAATCTCCTGTGCATACTTTTGACTAAACGATTTGAAATCCATAGCAATAGGTTAAGTTCCTTGAAAGATAAAACTTTTTTGCAGCAAAATAGCGGTGACAATGACAATTAGTACGCCGTGTCTAAGTCTGGTTGAATCTGGCCTTTGTCTTTTTCGTTCTCGCTTCTCTTGAGTGCTTCCTTTCTGCCAGCACTAAGAAAGTCACGAAATTCGTTGAACGAATGCACAAAACGTAAACTAACCCCAGTTTCAATATTTTGCTCTCCTTGAGTAGCTGAAAGTTGCTGATTTGAACTGCGAAAAACCTTTGCCCGTAGGCGTCCGTCTTTGGTCAAAGTGTATTCAACCGACCAGTCACCAACAATATCATCAAGTAGTCCTCCCGACTCAACACTTTGGTCGCTGGCAAAGTCTCCGCCTCTTGTGACTTTCAGTCTGCCGTCAAGAAACGTGTATGCTAAGCGCAGTTGGAAGGTATTGTAAGCGTCATTATCAAAGCTTGCTAAGTCTACTTCTACTTCTAAATTCTCATCAAGTTGGCTTACTAAGTAGCTAAGTTGATTCGAAAAGAATTCGCTGACGCTATTACCAATCGCGTTACTTTGACTAAGCTCAAAACTTGTTGGGGGTGAAAATCTTCTCAAAAACAGAAGGCTAATGACTTGTCTCTTCAGTTCCTGCTCGTTGTTCATTATTGCGGCGAGTTTGCTCTGTCGAGTGCTTGTTTCATCTATCTTATCAGCAATTTGAAGATCAAAATCAATAAGAGGACTTAACATACCGCCAGTTAGATTTAGAATAACATTTATTCCCACTTTACCACTGAACTCGCCAGTGGTGTTATCATCAGTACTATTCATTAGTGGTATAAAATCTGCTCTTTGCAAGTACACAGCATTCAGATCAATTGTCCCGTTGTAAGGATCCCCAAACCAAGTTAACTGGCTACCGGGAACTACTGTAAATTCCTTATTTATAAAGCCTGGTACTGTAAAATTGTAGGCTCCGTCCGTAATTTCAAGTGGTCCAAACATGTGAAACTCACCATTTCTATCCACTGAAAGTTTGATATTTCCCCTGCCTCTTCCTCGAATAATATCACCTGTCTTAATATCAAAAATAAGTTCGCAGTAGGCATCAGGAGTTACCTCAATGTCGAAATCAACTGTCAACCCCTGGAAGTCATACTGTCCCTTGTCTGCCAATTTTGTGGTGTCACTAAAATCTAAAAAGGCAATGTAATCCTGCTGCGAATGGTCACCGCCTTCGGTAATAGGAACAAAAAGTCTGGTGCCACTTTCCGTCTTAATTGATGCTTTAATTAGTAAATCATTGAGAGGACCAGATATATTAACTGTGCCGCTACCATTAGCCGATCCGTAGTACAAACTATTATCTGCTGCGTCAGTATTTAGAAATTCAAAATTACTTGCTCGAATTTCTAGGTCGGTAACTAGGTTGTTAAAAAAGTCATGCGATATTTTTCCAGTCACAAAAGATTGAGCTCCCTTTCGGTCAAGTAAACCAAAATTATCGAGTCGCACCGCGTTACGATCAAATGCCACTGTCCCGCCAAATGAGTAGGTAGTGTTCAGGTATTTGACTCGTAAGCTACCATCGGAAATTGTACATTGGCCAATAGTCTCTGGTGCTGTTAAAGATCCGCCGATCTTCATTTTCCCATCTGCAAAACCAACCAAACCGGAAACATCTTCTTGAAGAAACGGCTGAGCAATTCTCAAGTCAGCCTTTTCAAAAGCCACTTCGAAATTAAGTTGGTTATTCTCTCGGAATGGATAGTAGTATCCACTTAAATCTATCGAGTTAAAATTTTCTCTCTTAACATTTACTTCCGAGAAAATATTCTTCCTAGCTGAGTTCCATTCGGCTTTTCCATTAATATCGCCAACTACAAAATCATTAAGCACGAACTCCTTTACTAGAAAGCCCCCATCAAATCGATAAGGCTCGTTTAGTGCTTCTTTGAAAATGCTCAATTCGGCATCTATCAGACCTCCAATCTCCGTCTTAATAAAAGGGTTTGCTTTTTGAAGTTTAAGCTTATCAATTTTTATTCCTAAATGCGAGCTATCCACTCTGGAGTAGATCCCTTGCAAACGAATTGACTCTAAATCATTTCTGATGTCTAAATTTTCAACCTTCACCTTGTCAGGATAAACAGTGACCAAATTGTTT
>JBDWQX010000102.1:0-10682 GCA_039986395.1 Cyclobacteriaceae bacterium | reverse complement strand
TTCCCAATCCATTTAGCACCCTTGGTAATGTTTCAGCAGGAGCATATTTCCTCAAACCCGGAGTACTTATTCTCTCAATGTTTGTAATTGCTGACTGCTTTGTTTGAGGATTGTATTTCAAAGCAATTTTTATAATACCTTGTTTGTTGTCTTCCTCAAACTTAAAATTCCTTATATACCCCTTATCATGAAGTACTTTGGTCATCTCTCTCTTCAAGTTTGAAGCCGGGATTTCCACTACACGATGATTCGCTCCTATTGCGTTACGAATTCGGGTTAAATAATCTGCTATCGGGTCTGTTACCATTCTTTAAAACACTTGTCCCCCTGAAAATGGGGGTGCAAAAATAATAATTTATATCATGAAAGCCCATAAGGGCCTTCTATTTATTCTCTAAAAAAGTAAAATCAAATTATGAGCTAAAAATCCTGCTCCAACTGATTCTACCAGCTTGCTTTGGTAACTCCAGGTATCTTACCATCTGAAGCCATTTCTCTAAATGTTACTCTAGAGATTCCAAATTTTCTCATGTAACCCTTAGGTCTTCCAGTAAGCTTGCATCTGTTATGCAATCTCACTTTCGATGAGTTTCGAGGAAGTTTGTCTAACGCTTGATAATCGCCCGCTTCTTTCAAAGCAGCTCTTTTCTCCGCGTATCTTGCGACAAGCTTTTCTCTTTTTCTTTCTCTTGCTTTTACTGACTCCCTTGCCATATTTTTATTAGTTCTTCTTTGAAGTAAACGGCATCCCGAAAGCTCTTAGCAACGCAAGGCTTTCTTCATCCGATTGAGCAGACGTCACAAACGTGATATCCATTCCTGAGATATGCTTTACTTTTTCAATACTGATTTCAGGGAAAATGATTTGCTCCTGCACACCCAACGTATAATTTCCTCTACCATCAAATCCTTTCTCTCTGATTCCCTTAAAGTCTCTTACTCGAGGCAATGCCACTGTCATCAATCGATCAAGAAACTCATACATTTTGTCTCCTCTTAACGTGACTCTTGCACCGATCGGCATTCCTTCTCTTAACTTAAAATTGGAAACAGACTTCTTTGCAACAGTTTCAACAGCCTTTTGTCCACTGATTAGTGTGAGCTCCTCAACTCCTGTGTCAACAAGTTTTTTATCAGAAACCGCTGCACCAATTCCTTTATTGATCGCAATTTTGGTCAACCTGGGAACCTCCATGATAGACTTGTACTGAAACTTGTCTTTCAACTCAGGAACAATCTCCTTCGTGTATTTATCTTTTAATCTAGTATTAGCCATTCGTGATAAAGTCTCCTGATTTCTTTGAATAACGCTGCAGTTTGCCATCAGCATTCTGCTTTCTTCCAACTCGACTCGCATCTCCACTTGCTGGATCAACTACCATCAAATTGCTTAAATGAATAGCAGCTTCTGTCTTCTGGATTCCTCCCTCAGGACTCTCCGCAGTAGGCTTAACATGTTTAGTAACCATGTTGGCTCCTTCTACAATCGCTCTATATTTTACTCGATTTACTTCTAAGATCTTACCTGACTTTCCTTTGTCATTACCGGCAATTATCTTAACAGTATCTCCTTTTCTTACGTGAAATTTTACCTGCTTCATCTTAGAGTACTTCTGGTGCTAGTGATACAATCTTCATGAACTGCTTTTCCCTAAGCTCTCTAGCAACAGGGCCAAAGATTCTTGTTCCTCTTGGCTCATCATTTTCAGTGAGCAATACAGCAGCATTATCTTCAAATCTTATGTAAGAACCATCCTTTCTCCTTACTTCCTTTTTTGTTCTTACAACAACTGCTCTTGACACAGTCCCTTTTTTCAAACTACTTGATGAAAGAGCATCTTTTACAGCTACTACAACCTTATCTCCGATAGATGCATAGCGTTTTTTAGTTCCTCCAAGAACTCTGATAACAAGGACTTCTTTAGCACCGCTGTTATCAGCAACTGACATTCTTGATTCTTGTTGTACCATTATTTCGCTCTTTCAATAATTTCAACTAGTCTCCATCTTTTGTTCTTGCTAATCGGACGAGTTTCCATCACCTTCACTGTGTCACCAATGTTGCAATCGTCGTTCTCGTCGTGAGCTGTGAGCTTGGTCGTTTTTCTCACAAATTTTCCATAGATCGGATGCTTCACTTTTCTATCCACAGCAACGGTGATGCCTTTCTGCATCTTGTTGCTTATTACCTGACCTACTCTTTCTTTTCTTAAATTTCTTTCCATTACTGAATATTATTTGCTTGCTTCAGCAACTTGATTAAGTTCTTTGGCTCGTATTTCTGTACTGATTCTTGATACCAGTTTCCGACTCTCTCGAATCTTCATCGGGTTTTCAATAGGAGTAATGCTGTGAGCAAATTTCAATTTGCCGTAGCTTTCTTTTTCCACAACAAGCTTATTCTTTAGCTCGTCAAGACTCAATCCTCTTAGTTCTGAATTTTTCATTGTTCAGGTTTATAATCTCTTGCTACAACAAATTTCATCGTAATTGGAAGTTTCTGTGCTGCCAATCTCAATGCTTCCTTCGCCTCTTCCATACTTACACCAGAAGCTTCAAAAAGAATGGTACCTGGTCTTACAGTGGCCACCCAATATTCAGGAGCTCCTTTACCCTTACCCATTCGTACTTCCGCAGGCTTCTTAGTTACTGGCTTGTCTGGAAAGATTCGGATCCAAACTTGACCTTCCCTTTTCATAGCTCTGGTCATTGCAATCCTTGCAGCCTCAATCTGACGACCTGTAATCCAGCCTGGCTCCATTGACTTGATACCGAAAGTTCCGAATGCCAATCTATGCCCTCGCTGAGCAAGACCTTTCACTCTCCCTTTTTGTCGTTTTCTAAACTTTGTCCGTTTCGGCTGTAGCATCGTCTAAATAGTATCTAATTTCTAATTGTTAATTTCTACCCCTCTTGTTTCCGCCGCCTCTATTCTCTCTTCTCCTTCTATTCGGAGCTCCACCTTGACCGCCTGGCGCATTATTATTGCTTGACTGTCCTACATTTGGCGAAAGATCTCTCTTACCAAATACCTCTCCTTTGAAAATCCATACTTTGATACCGATTTTTCCGTAGATCGTATTTGCTTCTGAGATAGCATAATCGATATCAGCTCGAAGTGTGTGCAATGGAATTCTTCCTTCTTTATACTGCTCACTTCTTGCCATCTCAGCCCCACCGAGTCTTCCTGAGCATTTAATTTTTATTCCCTGTGCTCCGACCCTCATTGAAGATGCAATTGATTGTTTCATCGCTCTTCTGAATGAGATTCTTGCTTGAAGTTGCTGCGCAACAGACTCTCCAACTAATTTGGCATCAAGTTCAGGTCTCTTAATTTCGAATATGTTGATCTGAAGGTCCTTGCCCGTTAAGTTTTTCAACTCTTCCTTCAACTTATCTACCTCTGATCCTCCTTTTCCGATAACAACACCAGGTCTTGCGGTGTGAATCGTAAGTGTAATTCTCTTAAGCGTTCTTTCAATAACTACCTTAGAAATTCCACCCTTTGGAATACGGGCTGTGATGTAATTTCTAATTTTTTTGTCTTCAACAAGTTTGTCAGCGTAAGATTTGCTATCGAACCAAGCTGAATCCCAGCCTTTAACAATTCCTAACCTAAAACCAATTGGGTTTACCTTTTGTCCCATTACTTGCTTTTTTCTTCGTTATTGGTTTCTGCTTCTGCAGCCATGTTATCAATTACTATTGTCACATGGTTTGATCTTTTTCTAATTCTGTGTGCTCTTCCTTGTGGAGCGGGTCTCAATCTTTTGAGCATTCTTGCGCTATCCACATAGATTTCTTTCACAAATAGATCAGCATCTTCTATGCTAACGTCTTCGTTCTGAGCTTGCCAATCAGCTAATGCTGTAAGCAATAATTTCTCAAGGTTTTCAGAGGCTTGATGATCATCAAATCTTAAGATGTTCAGAGCACTACTTGCTCTCTGTCCTCTGATCATGTCAGCCACCAATCTCATTTTTCTCGGAGAGGTTGGTATGTTTTTCAATGAAGACTTTACTGCACCAAGCTTTCCCTTGTTCTCTTCACGGAATTTTTTGTCAGCCTCTTTTTGAAGTCTGATCTTGACCGATTTCTTTAATTTCTTTTCAGCTTCCATTGGTGCTTATCTTCTTCCTTTATCCTTTTTGGCTATATGGCCCCTGAAATTTCTTGTTGGAGAAAACTCTCCAAGCTTGTGGCCTACCATATTCTCAGTGACGAACACTGGAATGAACTTGTTTCCATTATGTACAGCGAAAGTGTGTCCAACAAAGTCCGGAGAGATCATCGATCTTCTTGACCATGTTTTGATCACTGATTTTTTTCCAGACTCATTCATGGTATCTACCTTATTCTCCAGTCTGAAATCAATATAAGGTCCTTTTTTAAGTGATCTTGACATTATTTCCTTCGTTTAACAATCAATTTATCTGAGTACTTATTTGGTCTTCTGGTTTTCAAACCTTTGGTATACTGACCATTTCTTGACCTTGGGTGTCCCCCTGACGATCTTCCTTCTCCACCGCCCATTGGGTGATCAACCGGGTTCATTGCAACACCTCTTACTCTAGGTCGTCTGCCTAACCATCTATTTCTTCCAGCCTTACCTAATCTCACATTCATGTGATCGGAATTGGAAACTGTTCCAATTGTTGCAAGACATGTGGTGAGTACCATTCTCATTTCCCCTGAAGGAAGTTTTACAGTAACATACTTACCTTCTCTGGCCACAAGCTGAACATAGGTTCCAGCACTTCTCGCCATTGCTCCACCTTTTCCAGGCTTCAATTCGATGTTATGAATGATTGTACCGAGAGGAATATCCGATAGGAAAAGTGTATTTCCCACTTCTGGAGCTATTCCTTTTCCAGAGTTAATCACTGTTCCGACCTCTAGTCCTGCTGGAGCAATAATGTATCGTTTCTCTCCATCAGCGTAATGCAATAATGCGATTCTGGCTGATCTGTTCGGATCATACTCAATTGAATGCACAGTGGCAGGTATGCCATGCTTATTTCTCTTGAAATCGATCTCTCTTAATTTCTTTTTGTGTCCGCCACCAACATTACGGACAGTCATTCGACCTTGATTATTTCTTCCTCCCTTGCTTCTTACAACCGTACTCGATAGAGATTTCTCTGGCGTGCTTTTAGTTATATCATCAAAAACCGGAGCGGTTCTGAATCTTTGTCCTGGGGTCGTTGGTCTAAGTTTTCTTACAGCCATTTTCTATCTACTTATATTCCGCTATAAAAATCAATGATATCTCCTTCTGCTACCTGAACAACAGCTTTCTTGTACGCTGGCGTTCTTCCCTCAATCACTCTCGATTTCGTGTATCTTTTCTTGGATCTACCTGGGTGAACCATAGTATTGACTGATTCAACAGTAACTCCGTAGGTTTTCTCAATTTCCTTTTTGATCTGAACTTTGTTTGCTGACTTGTCAACAACAAAACCGTATTTGCCATGCTCGTTCATCGCAGATACCTTTTCAGTTACTAGTGGTTTTATTAAAATAGCCATCTTAGTTTAGTCTTTCTTTTAGTTGAGCAAGAGTTCCTTCACACAAAATCAAGCACTCGGCATTGATCAAATCGTATGTATTGACCTCATCAACGGTCGTTACGTTGGCTTTCTTCAAGTTCTTGGATGAAAGAAAAACGTTTTTATTCTGCTCTGTAAGAAGAACAAGCGCTTTCTTGTCATTGGCAGAAAGTCTATTTAAGATGTTGATGAACTCTTTTGTTTTTGGAGTCTCAAAAGTGAAATCTTCAAGGACTTGTATTGCCTTGTCTTTCGCTCTTGAAGAGAGAATAGATTTTCTAGCTAGCTTCTTAACCTTCTTATTCAGTTTGAAACCGTAATCTCTTGGCTTTGGACCAAAGATTGTTCCACCACCTCTAAGAACTGGAGACTTAATACTACCTGCTCTGGCAGTACCTGTTCCTTTTTGTTTTTTTATCTTTCTTGTTGACCCAGTGATTTCCCCTCTCTCTTTTGTCTTCGCGTTTCCCTGTCTCTGATTAGCAAGATAGTTTTTTACATCAAGGTAAACAGCATGCTCATTTGGCTCGATGCCAAACACACTTTTGTCAAGGCTTACTTCCCTGCCCGTTTCTTCTCCTTTAATATTTAATACAGCTACCTTCATGATTACTTCTCAAGTATTACGTATGAATTCTTAGCACCAGGAACAGATCCAGAAACAACTACCAAGTTCTTTTCCGGATATATCTTCATCACTCTTAGGTTCAAGAGTTTCACTCTATCTCCTCCAGTTCTTCCTGCCATCCTCATTCCCTTAAAAACTCTAGAAGGATAAGAAGCTGCACCAATAGAACCTGGAGCTCTAAGTCTGTTATGTTGACCATGAGTTGCCTGACCCACTCCACCGAAATTATGTCTCTTCACAACTCCCTGAAATCCCTTTCCTTTCGATGTTCCAACTGCGTCCACAAAATCATTTTCAGCAAACACGTCTTCAATCTTGATTTCATTTCCAAGCTTCACTTTGTCATCAAATTCTGAGCGAAAATCTCTAAACTCAACAACAAATGACTTGGGAGTCGTTTTTGCTTTCGCAAAATGGTTTTTCAATGCCTTAGGAGTATTTTTTTCCTTTCTTTCTCCGTAACCAAGCTGTACAGCTTTATAGCCATCAGTCTCCTCATTTTTTACCTGAGTAACGACACATGGGCCAGCTTCGATTAGTGTGCAAGCAATGCTCTTTCCATCTTCATTGAAGATGTTCGTCATTCCTACTTTTTTTCCTATTATACCAGGCATTTTTATACTCTTTAAAAACTAATAATTGACCTTGCGATCAAGCATTTTGTGAAAAGGACTGCAAAGATAGCAAATCCTAGGGGTGAACAAAAAAATTGCTCGTTTATTTTACTCAGTATCTACAACGAATTAATCAGCACCTAATCAGCTGGCTAACATGATGTCAAAAACCTTCACGAGAAGCAATAAACTAAGTTCTTAGGCAAAAAAAAGAACCAATTGCAATTCAACAATTGGCTCTTTTATAAGTTAAAACTTGTTACTAAACCTTGATCTCAACATCAACTCCGCTAGGAAGTTCCAGCTTCATCAGAGCGTCTACAGTTTTCGCACTGTTAGAGTAGATGTCTACTAGTCTTTTGTAGGTGCAAAGCTGAAATTGTTCACGGGATTTTTTGTTAACGTGAGGTGATCTCAACACTGTGAATTTCTCTTTTACTGTTGGAAGAGGAATTGGTCCGCTAACAACAGCTCCAGTAGTCTTTACTGCTCTAACGATTTTCTCTGACGACTTGTCTACCAAGTTGTGATCGTAAGATTTAAGTTTTATTCTAATTTTTTGATTCATTTTCTTATGAATTTAAACTTTGGCTCCTTTTGCATCAGCGATAACTTCTTCTGCAATATTCTTAGGAACAGGATCGTAGTGTGAGAAAGTCAAAGATGCAGTTGCTCTGCCTGACGAAATTGTTCTTAAATCTGTTATGTATCCAAATAGTTGTGAAAGTGGCACATCAGCCTTTATTACACCAGAATTTCCTCTAGTATCCATTCCTTTCATAACTCCTCTTCTCTTATTCAAATCTCCCGTAATTGAACCAGTATACTCGTCAGGAGTTACTACTTCAACTGCCATGATTGGCTCTAGTATAACTGGGCCGCATTTTGCAGCAGCAGCTCTAAATCCAGCTCTTGCTGCAAGCTCAAAAGAAAGTGTATCAGAATCTACATCGTGGAATGATCCATGATATAGTCTTACTTTCATTGTATCTAAAGGATAGTTTGCCAATGGTCCATTTACCATTGCTTGCTCGAATCCTTTTTGTACTGCTGGAATAAATTCTCTTGGAATAACACCACCAACAATCTCGTTCACAAATTGAAGGCCTTCCTTTTCGTGATCTTCGTCTTTTGGGCCGATTTCGAACACGATATCAGCGAACTTACCTCTACCTCCAGTTTGTTTCTTGTAAACTTCTTTATGTTCAACAGAACTTGTGATTGCTTCTTTATAAGCAACCTGAGGAGCACCTTGGTTAATTTCAACCTTGAACTCTCTTTTCAACCTGTCAATGATAATATCGAGATGAAGTTCTCCCATTCCTTTGAGAATGGTTTGTCCAGTTTCGTGATTGGATTCAACCTGAAGTGTTGGATCTTCTTCCAGAAGTTTAGCGATACCAATTCCCAATTTATCAATATCTGCCTGAGTTTTAGGCTCAATAGCGTACCCGATAACAGGATCAGGGAAGATCATGGACTCAAGGACAATTTTGTTCTTCTCGTCACATAGTGTATCTCCAGTCTTAATGTCTTTAAAACCAACTACAGCTCCAATATCACCAGTTTGCAACTGATCGATTTGGTTTTGCTTGTTGGCATGCATTTGGAAGATTCTTGAAATTCTTTCCTTCTTGTCAGTTCTTGTGTTGTAGACGTAAGAACCAGAATCAAGTACTCCAGAATATGATCTCACAAAACAAAGTCTACCAACAAATGGGTCTGTGGCAATCTTAAATGCAAGTGCTGAGAACGGCTCATCAGCTGAAGGTTTTCTTGAAGTCTCCTCCTCTGTATCAGGGTTAGTTCCTACAATACTATCTCTGTCTAGAGGTGACGGAAGCAATTCCATCACATAATCAAGCAAGGTCTGAACTCCTTTATTTTTGAAGGCTGAACCACAAAGCATCGGCACAAATGCCATGTCTATTGTGGCTGCTCTAAGTGCTGCAACAATTTCGTCTCTTGTAATACTATCAGGGTCTTCGAAGTACTTCTCCATCAATCCTTCATCGTACTCGGCAACTGACTCAACCAACTTCTCTCTGTACTCAGCCACTTCGTCAACCATCTCAGCAGGGATATCAATCTCTTCGAATGTCATTCCCATGTCATCTCCAAGCCAAACGATGGCTTTGTTCTCCACAAGATCAACAACTCCCTTGAATCCTTCTTCTGCTCCAATAGGTAATTGCAAAGGCACTGCTTTAGTGCCAAGCATTTCTTTTACTTGCTTGCAAACATTCAAGAAATCAGCACCCGATCGGTCCATTTTATTGACAAAGCCGATTCTAGCTACATTGTAATTATCTGCAAGTCTCCAATTCGTTTCAGATTGTGGCTCAACTCCGTCAACAGCACTGAAAAGGAAAACAAGTCCATCTAGTACTCGAAGGGATCTGTTTACTTCTACTGTGAAATCAACGTGTCCTGGTGTATCAATAATATTTATATGGTAGTCCTGCTCCTTATACTTCCAGAAAACAGTGGTTGCAGCTGAGGTTATAGTAATTCCTCTTTCTTGCTCCTGCTCCATCCAGTCCATGGTAGCTCCGCCATCGTGTACTTCACCAATTTTGTGGTTGATACCCGCATAGTAAAGTATCCGCTCTGTGGTTGTGGTTTTGCCTGCATCGATGTGTGCAGCAATACCAATATTTCGAGTAAGTTTTAAGTCTCTTGCCATTTTGGGTCTTAGAATCTGAAGTGTGAGAATGCTTTGTTTGCTTCAGCCATTCGATGTATATCATCTTTCTTCTTCACTGATGCTCCTTCTCCTTTTGAAGCTGCAACAATCTCTGCTGCTAGTCTGTCTTTCATTGTTTTCTCCCCTCTCAGTCTCGCATATTTCACCATCCATTTGATACCTAGAGACACCTTTCGGTCAGGTCTTACTTCGATTGGGACCTGGAAATTCGCTCCTCCTACTCTTCTACTCTTCACTTCTACAGCAGGCATGATATTGCTTAATGCCGTTTTCCAAGTTTCTAATCCGTTCTCACCAGTCTTTTCCTCCACCTGCTTAATTGCTTCGTAGAAAATAGTATATGAAATACTCTTTTTTCCACTTAACATCAGGTTGTTAACAAATTTTGTAACCAGTGTGTCCTGATAAATTGGATCAGGTAGAATGTATCTCTTTTTAGGTTTAGCTTTTCTCATTTCGACTTCCTAATTATTTTTTTGGTCTTTTAGCACCATATTTTGATCTTCTTTGCAATCTTCCACTAACACCAGCAGTATCCAATGCACCACGAATGATGTGATATCTAACTCCTGGAAGATCTTTTACTCTACCACCTCTAATAAGTACAATTGAGTGTTCCTGAAGGTTGTGACCTTCCCCTGGAATGTATGCATTCACTTCCTTGCCATTTGTCAATCTAACTCTAGCAACTTTTCTCATTGCTGAGTTCGGCTTCTTAGGAGTTGTTGTGTACACACGAGTACAAACACCTCTTCGCTGAGGACATGAGTCCAACGCCGGTGATTTTGACTTTGAAGTAAGCTTTTTTCTACCCTTCCTTACTAATTGTTGTATAGTTGGCATATGTATAAAATTCTAATCGTCCCAAAATTTGGGAACGCAAAGATAGATATTTTGATTTTATAAAAAAGTAATTGAATGAATTAAGCTGAATAATTGAGGTGAATATTTATCCACTAACTTAAGTAGCTGAAATTCAGAGAGGTTAAGATCACGCCTCACCCATCGTGCCACCAAAATTCATAGGGAATCTTGGCATTTCCTCGACTTGCTTTACCTCGCCGAAGGTGGCTTCATACTTGTTGATATTTTCCTCGAGTGCTGTTAACAGTCTCTTGGCATGCTCGGGTGTAATGACAACTCTGGATTTCACCTTTGCCTTTGGTACGCCTGGCATAAGTCGA
>JBDWQX010000101.1:0-9781 GCA_039986395.1 Cyclobacteriaceae bacterium | reverse complement strand
AACGTTTCTGCTCCGATCCATCTGCTTTCATCACATAAATCTCCGAATTCCCATCCCGATTGGAACCAAAAGAAATGAAGTCTCCGTCTGGTGACCAAAACGGAGTGTAATCGTCATCATCATTATTGGTAAGTTGTCTGAGGCCTGATCCATCTACACGGATAACGTAGATTTCGTCATCACCATCCCTGTTTGAGTTGAAGACTATTTGCTTGCCATCTGGCGACCATGACGGCCTCTCACTATACGAGGTTAAATTATTTGAACCACCTGCGCACGAAAAGAGACAGACGATTCCTAAAACAAAAAGGAGCTTCATATTACTACTTTGTAAATGTGAGTCTCTTCACATCACTTCCATCTACATTCATTACAAATATTTCCCTGTTGCCTGAACGACAGGATGTGAAAAGCACTTTGAGACCGTCAGGCGAGTAAACAGGTCCTTGATCTAACGAAAGATTTTGAGTCAAGAGCTTTCGTCCCGTACCATCTGCGTTTACCTCGTACAACTCTGCACTTGCCCAGGCGGCGTTTCTGGAACCCGCCACTACAGATGGCTCTCCTGAATAGTAAATAATTTTAGCTCCATCGGGTGACCATCTGGGCACTCTGTCTAAGCGTGGATCCACAGTAAGTCGGAAAATATCTTTACCAGCTATATTCATGGTGTATATCTCTGAATTCCCATCTCTGTCGGAAATAAACACAATCCTCTTTCCATCGGGAGAAATCGTTGGTGTTTGATCCGAGGACTGATTATTGGTTATTTGAGAAACATTACCACCTTTTCGATCCATTGTGTAAATCTCGTTGTTTCCAGATCTGTCGCTCCAGAAAACGATTTTTGAACCATCTGGGCTAAACATCGGATCGCCATTCTCACTTGTTGTATCTGTAAGATGCTTGATTCCAGATCCATTTTCGTTCATTACACAAATGATTGTTTTATGATTTACATAAGACATGAAAACAATCTGAGCTCCATCGTAAGAGTAGAAGGGGTAATAATTTGGATAATCAGTGGTTGTCAATTGTTTTTGATTCGTTCCGTTGGCGTTCATCGTGAATATCTCTTGATTTCCATCGGACTTGGATACATAGATAATTTTTGAACCATCGGGCGACCAAGAGGCATCCCTTGCTCCCGGAGCACTTGTATCACATTGGGCGAAGGCATGTATTGTTAGTACAAATGCCAATCCCAGCATTGCTGTCTTTTTCATGTTCGGTTTTTCCTCAAGTATGAATAAGTTGGAACTCGAAAGAGTGGAATTGTTGAAGTAATTAGTACGAGTACATCTATTCGCACAAATATTTGAAGGATTGGATCAGTGGTCTATGGGATTGCTGGAGGGCTCGGATTTTTGATAACCTTAATTTCAGTGAGTTTCCATTCCCTAAGAGCTTCTTATTCAAATCCCGTGAAGTCGTTGCGGTCGGAGTAGATTTCTAAAGTACGTGAGGAACCTGCACCAAGCAAAAAGATGGTGGGCACTGTAACCAAGGCCAAGTTCTGATGTAATACCCGTATCTTGTACTTACAAACCCGCTATTTACATGAAAAAGTATCTGCTCCCGATAGCTATCGGCTTGTTTCTCATAAGCTGTAGTTCCGAAAAAACCACGACCAATCAAAATCAAATTGTAGTAGGCTCCAAGGACAGTTTGTACTCTGAAATCCTTGGAGAGCAACGAGAAATTTGGGTACATGTCCCGGCTTCTTTTTCTGAGGGAAAAGTATATCCTGTCTTGTATTTGCTTGACGGTGATGGGCATTTCTATTCTGTAATGGGAATGATCAAACAGCTAAGTACTACGAACGGAAACACGGTAGTTCCTGAAATGGTTATTGTGGGAATTCCGAATACTGATAGATTGAGAGACTTGACCCCAACACATGTTGGAGATAGTACGAGCTCATCAGGAGGAGGGGACAACTTCACCAGTTTTATAGAAAAAGAGCTCATACCGTATATCGACGATAAATACCCAACAACTTCCTATCGCACAATGATCGGTCATTCACTTGGAGGCTTGATGGCGATAGATGTGTTAATCAGTAAACCTGACCTCTTTGAAAATTATGTTGCAATTGATCCCAGCCTTTGGTGGGATAGCCGAAAAATCTTTTTGGAGGCAAAGCTTGCGCTTTCTCAGCAAGACTTTGAAGGGAAATCACTGTTTGTTGGTGTTGCGAATACAATGCCTGCAGGAATGGACACTACAAAGGTTGTTAGCGATACCGCAAACAATACCAATCATATTCGTGCTATCCTGGAATTTTCAAAAGTAGCTGCAAAGATGCCTGAGAATAATCTGAATTTCGATTGGAGTTACTATGACAATCAAGACCATGGTAGCGTTCCTTTGATCACCGAGCACGATGCATTGAAATTCTTGTTTTCATGGTACGAAGCTCCAAGCTGGCCAGTGATTCTTGATCCACAACTTGCGAAGGAGGACCTTCTGGATTTATTTGTTTCGCACTACGCTCGGATATCAGAAAGATTTGGATATCAGCTATTGCCGTCGGAAGGAAAAATGAATGGCATTGGATATACGCTTATGAGGAGAGGAATGAATGAGAAGTCATATCTGATCTTCAACTTAAATGTTAAAAATTATCCAGAAAGCGCTAACGTATATGATTCTATGGGGGATTATTACGCGAACGAATCTGATACTTTGAACGCCATTAAGTTCTTTGAGAAGGCGATTGCTCTGGGAGCTAGTCCAGTTACAAAAGAGAAATTAGAACAATTTAAGAGAGCCAACTGATAACTATTTACTGTCAACTATAATATTCGCTGCCAATACCCCACATCAATCCATATTCCGAATTTGAACCCCACCTCTTTAAGCTCGCCCACATTGACAAACCCCAGCTTTTCATGAAGCGAGATACTCGGTTCGTTAGGCAGGGCAATTCCGCCGATAATCGCATGGTATCCCGAATTTTTTAGCTGTTCCAGCAGTGCTTTGTATAATTGGTTGCCAACCCCTTTTCCAAATTCTTCAGGATGCACATATACAGTAGTTTCGACCGTTCTTTCGTATGCGGCACGTGGTTTCCATTGTGTAGCATAAGTATACCCAAGAATTTCTTGGTTTTGCTCAAAAACAAGATACGGTAATTGGAGCTCTTTTGAGATGTGGTCAATTCGCTTCTCCATTTCCTGAGCAGAAACGGGCTCCGTTTCGAAGGTAGCATGCGAGTTAAGGATATAATGATCGTAGATACCACATATCGCATTTGAATCATCGGGTGTTGCGATTCTGATCATTTGCAAACCAAGGATTATTGCTGGCAACTTAGCAATAATCCTTGAATTTGCCTATTCAAAATTTTCTATCTAACAACTTGATATAGATTCAATTTGTCTTCCAGAAATTCGTTGATCACCGTAAACAGCTTGTCAGGCTGATCTTCAATCATGAATGCGTTTGTGTCAGTTAGTGTTATGATCGCAATCGATTCACCGGCAGGCCTTGCTCCTAGCCAACTATTGTGGAAAAATGGTGCCAGATAAGAGGTTTCTTTTTTATAAAGAAGATCATCGGTGAACGATGGGATAATAACCAGGGTCGGAACCTTCAGTTTGGAATACTCTATGCTTAGATCTGTACAATAGTATTCACACAGATATCTTACCATCGTTGGGATAGAAACTGCCGACATCATTTCCCAATGTGTCTTTGACTTTAACGAATCTTTAGTGAAGGATTTTGGATGAAAGTTTCCACTATCCCAGGTATCCTTGTTGACTGTTTTGAACCACTGTGGAGCGAGAAATTTTTCCACATACATAATTCTTTGTGCTAGATTTCTGGGCTCGTGGGCGGGGAAGTTGCTCGTAAACTTGGCCATTCCGCTCATGATGATTACCTGCGAAAAATCATCTGGATTGTCGATTGCCATACGCAGGGCGATCACGTTGCTATAGGTGAAGTAGCTAACGAGAATGGGCTTTTCAATTCCCCTGCTGTTCATCAATTTTCGTATTCCAGTGATGACGCCATTTGTCCAACTAAGATCCTGAAAGTTGGTTGGATCAGCTGGCATTGGAGGTGCAGGAGTATTTCCAAAGCCTGGCATTGTCACTGCATATATTTTGTATTCGCCCTTGTATTTGTCAATGAAGTCCTGGAAAACAGTCCAGTCGAAGCCCCAGCCAGGCAGCAAAATCATCGACTTGTCTCCAGCGCCAAATTCTTTGACCTCTCCCAGTTCACCCCATGTACCAGTTATGTAGTCGTCAGGATGCTTGAAATTATTGATTTCCTGTGCTTGCAGGCCAATTGCAAAAAGCAATAGTAATAGATTTAAAGTCTTTTTCATGAGTCTTTTTTTTGACTCAATCTAGACTCACGAATTCCCAGATTGGTGGTACTCAATTGAATGAGACCTGATTTTCCTGATGGTTTCGGTAATTAGTCGGAGTCAGACCTGTGAGTTTCTTAAAATTCCTAAGGAACGATGCTTTGTTTGAGAATCCGCTATCGAAAGCAATGTGCAAAACCTTTGCTTCCCTGTATTCTTCAGACAGGAGAATTTTCTTAGAATGCTCAATTCGGTGATGATTAATGAAGTCGTAAAAGTTTGTGTTGAGACCAACATTTAACAGTTGTGAAAGCTGATGTTTCGTGATGTCGAGCAGCTTTCCGATGTCCTCAGCAGAAACATCCGACCGAAGATGAGGACGATCCCTATATATTATGTTTTCAAGCTGATTGCTTAGTTCTTTCATCTTATCGGAGCTCATCGAGGAAAATTGATAATTAGATATTTGATTTCCGTTAAAAAGATCAGGGCTCATAAATGCGGCATATCCAATCGCATGAATCAAGACAGTAAGACTGATCAGGTTTATATGAAAGTATGCTGGTGTGATTTCGGGAAATGGACGTATTAGTAAGGAAAGAATGAGGCTAATAAACATGTAGGAAAAGAAGCCGAACGATGCCTTTTTTAGCCAGTTTATTTTTTTTCGCTCCTTTGTACCCGATGGGTCAGGAAGATTCCTTAGCAATTTGTACGAGGAAAAAAAGTACCAAAAAGTACTTCCTAGATAGATGAGATATCCAACAAAGAAAATACTGAACTCCCAGGAGCTATTGGTTTGTAGACTCATTTCATAAACCCTAATCTTGATATCTCCGCTTAGACGATAAAAGGGGATAAGGATAATTACTTCGAAGACAAAAGGGAGTAAATGAAATAGGTCTTTTGGTTTGAGCTTGAAGTCACTTGCCAGGCTGGCTCTTATATAGGTGTAGAAAAGCGGGCCAATCAGGAAAATAATTGGGAGCGTGACAAAATAAAGATGTGGAAGCTGCTTTATGTATCCTGAAGAGTAGATGACATTTTCAATCAAGTAGAAAGAAAACAGGAGAATAAGAAGGAAGAGATAGTTGTTTTTGTGTGCTCCTTTTTTTAGCAGCAAAAGCAAAGCGAGAAACACTCCGTGAAACGCTGCGAAGAGATATAAGATTTCAATTATGGTGAAATTGAGAGACAAGTAACTTTGGAGTTTTAGTTAAAAGTAGCACCGATGATGCTACTTCTAATACGAACGGACTTCGAGAACAGTTTGATCTGTCAAGACGATCTTCCTTTGCATGAGGGGTTCTCTTTGTTTGAAGGATGATATTTATAATTATCATCCTTTATTGAAAGAAGATTTTCGTATTTTTGTCTTTCAATGAAAGAAAAAATTAAAGAAATCATCTCAACGAACCAGGCAAGGACTTATAATTCTGTTGTTGAAAGATCTATTCAGCCTCCATTGAATTCAAAAAAGATATTGAGCATTATTGGCCCTAGGAGGGCAGGAAAGACACACGTTTTGCAATTGTTGATAAAGAAGGCGATCGAAAAGGGAGTTGGAAAGGAGCAAATCATCTTGATCAATTTTGAAGACGAACGACTAATATCAGACGATTTTGAATTTGATCTGATTTTGCAGGCCTATATGGAGTTATTTCCGCAAGCAGTACTTTCGGACTGCTACTTCTTTTTTGACGAAATACAGAACTTTCGCCACTGGGAAAAATTTGTCAGAAGGTTGTACGACGATTACTCGAAAAACATTTATGTAACGGGTTCCAATGCTTCTTACTTAAGTACGGAGATAGCCACTTCTTTAAGAGGCAGATCAATAGCCATAGAAGTTTTACCTCTTTCGTTTAAAGAGTTTTTACACTTCAAAGGGATCACACTTAACTTGCACGATGCTCAGCATAAGGCTCAAATTGTCAATGCATTTCAAGAATACTTGACAGATGGTGGTTTCCCGGAATTGGTTGGTATGGAAGAAACGTTGAAAAAGAAGGTTCTTCAAGAATATTTCAATGTGATGATCTATCGTGATTTAGTTGAGAGATTTGCTATAAGCCAACCGCTTTTGCTCAAGTATTTCATAAAGAAAGTTTTTGTGGGCACAGGAAAACCGCTATCCATTAATAAGATCTACAATGATTTTAAGTCTAACAAGCATTCAGTAGGTAAGAACACACTGTATGACTTCTTGGGTTTTGTGAAGGATGCTTATGTCCTTAGCACAATTGATAAGTTCGATTTCTCCGAGATGAAAAGAGAAAACAATGACAAAAAAGCATATGCCATTGATTGGGGACTTTTGTCGGCTGTTGAATACTCGTCTTCTGATGACTTTGGAAAACTCTTTGAAAATCTTGTCGTCCTGGAGTTTCAAAAACTTGGACTCAAGACTTTTTTCTTTAAGCAGCTGAAAGAATGTGATCTCATTGTTGAAACAAGACCAAACGCTTTTCTGCCGATTCAAATTATGTACGTCACGAAAAAATCCGAAACGCTTACTCGAGAGCTTAAAGGATTAAAAGAAGCTGCGAATTTCTTGGGTACTGATCAGGGAATCATCATAACGATGGAGCAAGAGAAAGAAATGGATTATCAGGGAATCAAAGTAAAAGTGATTCCAGCCTTCAAGTATTTTACGCTGAATGAGGCGCAGCACGACTTTCTCTTTTAGCCTTACCCTTCTTCTGAATAGCCAGCCATACCGTATTAAAAGTAATGGAAACGATACCTTACTCATCTCTCAACGACAAGACAGGATTTGCCCTTGAAGCTCGTATGGACTTGTAACTAATCGTCACCAGTGCTATAGCTAGACTAACAAGAATTGAAATGATAAAAACCATCGGAGTGATCTCAATACGATACGTATAGTTTTCCAACCAGGAATTCATAGCAAAGTATGCCACTGGTGCAGCTAGTACGAAAGCAATAACCAATAGTAAGATCATCTCTTTGGAAAAGATATTCCAAATGGACATTATGGAGGCACCCATTACTTTTCTGATCCCGATTTCCTTGGTTTTCTGATTGGACATAAAAGAGACCAACCCATAAAGGCCCAGACAGCCAATTATTATTGCAATCGCAACAATGATTTTGAATACCTCGGAAATGCGCTGTTCCGTGGCATAAAGGCTTGCTAGCTGTTCATCGTAGAATTCAAAGTCAAATACATGCTCTGGATAAGTCGCTGTCCAGTGAGTCTCAATGGATCCGATAAGGTTCTTGATATCAGAATAGCCAGTTTGATTGGCATTGAACTTTATGCCGGCCTGATAGATATTCCATTTTAGATTGGCAAAAATGACATAGTCCATCTCTTGTTTTAAAGAAGCTGCATGGAAATCTTCAACCACACCGACGATGGTGAATTCACGCCCACTTCTACCGTACTTAATTCGTTCACCAAGTGCTTCACCTGGGTTAGTAAAACCAATGAGTTCCGTCAGTTTTCGGTTAACCACTACCCAGTCTAGTGGATCCCCCATTTTGTAATTCTCTCCGGCAACCAATTCCAACTCATATAAGTCTAGATAATCTTCATCTACGTTCTTGAGGTTGCCAGAAGGATTGTCTTCTACGATCGATGGATGATAGATTGGATTGTTCACTTTCCAGCTAGCTAGGGGGCCAGTTGTACTGAAACTAACCTTTTCAATTTGTGAATTGGCAAGCAGGTTATTTTTTAGAAGGTCTAGTTTCAACGAATCACTTTCTGGCAGTTTTACAACGATAATCGAATCGTCGTTAAAGCCAAGATCCTTGGTAAGAAAGTAATCCATTTGAAGGTTGAGAATCAAAATGCCAATGATTAGAATTTGGGAAATAGCAAACTGAAAAACAACTAGTGCTCTTCTGAGTGACAGAAAGCCTGAAGTCTGACGAGCATTCAAAGAGTTTTTGACAGCAAGAATTGGATTCATCCTAGCAAGGATAAAGGCTGGGTATAATCCAGAAATGAATCCAACAAGTAGGATGATGGCTACTACAATCTTGAACATTTCTAAGCCTTCGAATAATGCCAGATTTATCTCGTATCCAAAGATGTTCTCAATCTGGCTGGCCAATAGGTTAGCAACTAGTAATCCCACTAACGTGGCGATCAAAGTGATAAGAAAAGTTTCTGTGAGAAATTGAGTGACTAATTGTCCCTTGTTTCCCCCTAGAGCTTTTCGAACACCAACCTCTTTAGATCTTTTGACGGCCTGGGCTGTGGCGAGATTAATAAAATTGATGCAAGCAGTGATAATTAGGAAAAGCCCCACCATTCCAAGGGCTATCAGCTTATTGTCACTCACGGTAGCGCCACGATAATTTCTGGTCACGGTCTCGCTAGAGTGCAGTTCCGCAAGAGGTTGCAGTTTCAACTCCATTAAGCTGGACATATCTTCTGGCTGGTATTTAGCAAGATATCCTTCTAGCTGACTTTCTAATTCAGCGCTTTTCGTCTTTTTATCTAAGAGGACAAAGCAGTTAGTAGCACTGTTGTACTCTTGCCAGCTTTTCCCTTCATAGAAATACTGGTTTGCCGCATCTTGATCCTGATAGTGAAAAATTGCTGTAAACGGAAAATCGGAAGTAGACGGAATGTCGCCGACAACTGCAGATACATAAAGTGTCTTGGTGTTTTCGAGAATTATGGGCTTGCCAATGGCATTGTGCGCTTCGTCTGACTTTAGTCCAAAGTATTTTTCTACGCTCGAAGCTGTGAGGATAACTTTTCCCTGATCTGACAAAGCTGATGTAGCGTTTCCTGCTATCCAGGAGAAGTCAAAAAGCTCAAGAAACTCTGGCTCTACGAACGCAATTCCTTCTTTTTCCAGGAAACGCTTTTTACTGCCATTGTCGTCTTCGATTACGATAAGGCCATCCTTGTCGTAGTAGCTCATTGCTGCTGTGATTCCAAAATCGTTTCTCAGCCCCTCTGCCATTGCATGTGGCTGGCCAGCAAAATACACACTACCTCCATCCTGGTCGAACTCATTTACAACTCTATAGATGCTTTGGAAATTTGTATGATACTTGTCAAAACTGGTCTCGTGGTCAACAATTTTATAGATGACCAGAGCGCAGCCTATACCAAGAGCAAGACCAAGTATATTCATCAATGAAAAAGCCTTTTCACGTTTGATGAATCTTAGAGAGGTGACAAAGTAATTTTTAAGCATTCCGTAGTTGTTAATTCTGCGTGTGCTATCAAGATTCTTGATAGCAAATGGACGTAGGAAATTGAATATGTGAAACCAGTAGAAGAATCTCCTTTTCAATGGCGTGAGATTTAGTAGCTCCGCATGGTATTCATGTAGATCACCAAGAATCTCTTCTTGCAATTCGCCTTTGATAAGCCATTTGAGGATTCTATCAGGAAGCTTTGGTGGAAGGAGTTGTTGATTCTGCATTCCTAAAACTTCATGTTGCTGATTGCCAGTTCAGGAATCT
>JBDWQX010000100.1:0-17917 GCA_039986395.1 Cyclobacteriaceae bacterium | reverse complement strand
ACAGCGTTGACGATTTTCCAAAGTTTTTCCCGCAACTCAGGCATTGTCCTAAGCATGTCTAGTCTTTTCAATCCACCTACCACAAGTGGCATTGGCAAGGACTTAGCATATATCTGCGAACGCACCTTGTACCGCAAATGATTTACAATCTCCGTAGGTCCCGCTATGAAAGCACCAATACTTGCCATTGACTTGGCAAAGGTTGAAAAGTAAATGTCTATTTCATCTTGAACTTCAAAATGTTCGCCTGTTCCTGCGCCAGTCTTACCCATTGTTCCAAAGCCATGTGCATCGTCTACAAGCAATCTGAAATTATATTTTTTCTTTAGTTCAGCCAGGCCAGCAAGATCTCCAGTATTTCCGCTCATTCCGAAGACGCCTTCAGTGATTACCAAAACACCACCACCCTGCTCTCCAGCTAGCTTTTCAGCTCTCTTTAGCTGACGTTCACAGTTTTCTATGTCATTGTGTGGGAAAACATATCTTTTACCAATATGCATTCTAAGTGCATCAATAATACATGCGTGACATTCCGCATCATAAACTACAACATCTTTTCGGTCCACTAAGGCATCAATCACAGACATGATTCCCTGGTAGCCGTAATTGAGCAGCATACCCGTTGGCTTCTGAACAAAAGCAGCTAATTCTTGCTCCAGTTGATCGTGCAAGTCCGAATTTCCTGTCATCATTCTGGCACCCATTGGATAGCCTAGTCCCCATTCCTTCGCTGCATCTGCATCTACCTTTCTAATCTCAGGATGATTTGCCAAACCTAGGTAGTTGTTAAGGCTCCAGGCCAACACTTCCTGCCCTTTAAATCTCATTCGTGGCTGAATCTCTCCTTCCAGTTTAGGGAAAAAATAATAGTTCACATCCTCATCCAGAAATGAATATTGTCCCAATGCTCCTTTATCGCTTAATAGTTTGTCAAATAAATCCATTAATAGTGTACTTCTCAGGTTTCTTAATTCTGCTGCAAATTTAGCAGTATTGAACTTATAATGAATACTTTCATATTTGATAAACTTGCAGTAATGTTTGAAATATGTCAATAAAGAAGATCCTAATCGCCAATCGAGGCGAAATCGCCATTCGAATCATGCGATCTGCAAGAGAAATGGGAATTGCGACGGTTGCCGTTTACAGTGATGCTGACAAGCTTTTGCCCCATGCATCTTATGCAGATGAGGCAATCAACATCGGACCCGCACCTGCTTCGGAATCATATCTGGTTCAAGAAAAGATAATAGCCGCCTGCAAAACGACTGGAGCGGACGCCATTCATCCAGGCTATGGTTTTCTCTCCGAGAATGCCGACTTTGCAAAAAAGGTTGAAAATGAAGGGATTACTTTTATCGGCCCTTCTCCCATGGCAATTAGTTTGATGGGCGACAAGCTTACTTCTAAGCAGACAGTTAAGAAATTTGATGTCCCCCTTGTTCCAGGCATGGACGAACCGATCAATGATGTGGAAAAAGCCAAGGTGGTGGCCAATGAGATTGGATATCCAGTGATGATAAAAGCCAGTGCAGGTGGAGGTGGAAAAGGTATGCGAATTGTGAATGATCCGAATGACTTTGAGGAACAGATGCAACGAGCGATGAGTGAGGCCAAGAACTCGTTCGGTAACGATGAGGTTTTCGTGGAAAAATTTATCAACTCGCCAAAGCATATAGAGGTCCAGGTGCTAGGGGATAAACATGGGAATGTTGTTCATCTTTTTGAGAGAGAATGTAGCATTCAGCGAAGGCATCAAAAGGTTGTGGAAGAAGCTCCTTCAGCACTTTTGTCTCAGACAAAACGGATGCAAATTGGCGAGGCAGCGGTCAACGTTGCGAAATCCTGCGACTACTACGGAGCTGGGACTGTGGAATTCATTGCTGATGAAAATTTTGATTTTTACTTCCTGGAGATGAATACTCGTTTGCAGGTTGAACATCCGGTTACCGAACTAATTACTGGAGTTGATCTGGTGAAGGAGCAGATAAAAATTGCTGAAAATCAACCACTTTCCTTCAAGCAAGAAGACCTGAGTGTACATGGCCACAGCTTAGAGGTACGAGTGTACGCAGAAGATCCAGCCAATGGATTTTTACCTGATACTGGAAAATTGCATAGCTACGTCCGACCGCAAGGAGCAGGTGTCAGAGTTGATGATGGGTACGAGGAAGGACTGGAGGTCTCCATTTACTATGACCCGATGATTGCCAAGCTCATTACGTATGGAAAAGATCGTACCGAAGCAATTGAACGTATGAAGCGAGCTATTCAGGAATATCAGATTTCAGGAGTGATGACAACCCTGCCCTTCTGCGATTTTGTTCTTCGCCACCCCGAGTTTTTGGATGGAACGTTTACTACCAAATTTGTAGAAACTCATTTCACACCTGAGGTGCTCAGCCAAGGCATTAGTAAGGAGGAATCTGAAGCTGCTGCCGCAGTTGCTCACCAAGTGATTAGCAGCCAGAAGCTGCAAGTATCCCCAAAAGGTAGCACCTCGAGCAAATGGAAATCTAGAGCCCGACTTTAATGGCTGAAATTAAACCACTACGTGCTTGGAGATATAGTTCGGAGCATGCACAAAATATTGAAGATCTTGTCTCTCCACTCTTTGATGTCGTTTCGGAAAAACAACGCGAAAGCCTTTATGCAAACCCTCTCTGCAGCATACATCTTTCTGTTCCGACTGGAAGCAACCCAATTCAGGATGCCGTTAAAACGCTTGCTGACTGGAAAAAAAGTGGAGTGATAAAACAAGACGATCTTCCATCCATCTATATATATTATCAGTATTTCAACTTGCCAGGCAGTGCCAAAGAGTATTGCAGAAAAGGCTTCATATCTAACCTTCGCGTTTATGATTGGGAAGACGGCACGTTACTTAGGCATGAAAACACAATGCCCTACTCGGTGAGTGACCGGATGGACCTACTTAGTGAGACTGAGTTAAATGTTAGTCCGACACACGGACTTTACACAGACCCCGAAATGAAGATAGAGGAGTTTATGGATCAAGCCATGGAAACACCTCTTTATGAAACCGAAGACTATCAAGGAGTCAGAGACGTATTCGGAGTCATACATGACGTGGCTGTTATTCAACAAATAATCGATATCATACGAGATAAGAAAATAATTCTGGCGGATGGACATCATAGGTATGAAGGCTCATTATTGAATCGTAAAAAGCAAGAATCTTCAAACCCAAATCACACAGGCAAAGAAGGATACAACTATCACATGATGTGGTTAACAAATACGGAGGCCGATGATCTCCGCATTCTTCCCACGCATAGAATAGTTAGGGGTCTGTCAGATTTTTCAGAAGAGCAGTTACTGGAGAAACTGAGCGAGTATTTTTTCATCAAACCCATTCCTGAACCTGAAAGCATTAATGAAATCATTCTTGGTAAGAAGTGGGCCTTTGGACTTCTAGTGAATGATAAGGCATATAAAATTCGGTTAAACCCGGAATTGGTACATACGATCGATTGGAATTTTCCTGATGCCATCAAAGAACTAGATCTGACTGTAATGCACTATTTCGTCTTTGAGAAGTGCCTGGGAATTCCTGGTGTGGATCAACGTGGCAATCGCAACCTATCCTTTGAGCGGAATTTCACTAAGTGCGTTCATGATGTTGAAACTGGCAAAGCACAATGCGCGATCATCACAAAAGAAATCTCTATTGAAACTGTGAAGGAGGTCTGCTACAGTGGCTATACGCTTCCGCAAAAATCCACGTATTTTTATCCTAAAGTCATTTGTGGTTTCCTTTTTGGCTCAATCAAAGAGGACGAATTCAATTCTTTTTTCGATGACGCATTCAACTAAGTTAATCCTTGGATCACAATCCCCTCGAAGGCGAGATCTGCTCGAAAATGTAGGGTTTCAATTCGAGGTGAAATCGATCGACCATGATGAGGTATTTCCAGATGATATGCCTGTCGAGGATGTTGCCGAGTTTCTTGCTATTGAAAAGAATAGAGCTTTCAGAGAACAGCTTAAAGATGAAACTGTTCTTACAGCAGACACTGTAGTAATTTCCAAGGATCGAATACTGGGAAAGCCCAAGAACAAAGTTGAAGCCATCAATATGCTAAGTGCCTTGTCTGGTAATTCACATTCGGTGGTTACCGGAGTCTGCATTAGCAATGATCAAAACCGTCACTCCCTTAGCTCATCAACTCAGGTAAAAATCAAAACACTCTCCATAAATGAAATTAATCATTACGTTTCAAAATTTGAGCCTTTCGACAAAGCAGGTGCATACGGTATTCAGGAATGGTTTGGCCTGATCGCAGTGGAATGGATCAAGGGCTCGTTTTACAACGTGGTTGGATTACCCATACATGAGGTATATGATATTTTGACCGAGGAGTTTTCCATTTCTCCTTACTAGGTAATGCTTATTCGTACTTCAAGCTCTCCACTGGATTGCTGTTCGCTGCAGAGAATGATTTGATACTGATTGTAAGAAGCGAAACTACCACCACTATAAAGACGGAGGTAAAAATTACACCACCGCTTACCTGCACGCGATACGAGAAATTGGTCAGCCAATATTCAAGAGCGAAATAGGCAATGGGTACACTGATGAAAATTGCAAGGATAAGTGTTCTTACATATTGCCAACCCAGCAACTTGAGAACGCCACCCGTCGAACATCCCAGCACCTTTCGGATGCCGATCTCTTTCCGTCTAAGCTCAGATACAAAAGCTGTTAGGGCAAACAAACCTAAAAGCGCGATGACTATGGCAAGGCTTGAAAATATTGGTATCAGCTTTCCTAATCTACGTTCCTGGCCATACATGATTGCAAATTCTTTATCTAAAAACCAATACTCAAATGGCCGTCCATTGTACACTTCATTCCAAACTTTCTTTAGTGATTCAATCGTTTCTACTCCTCCTGAAGCCAGCTTGACAGAAAGAACACCTCCTACCCAATTGTTCGCTACGATCACCAATGGCTCTATCTCTTCCTTCACAGACTTGTAAACAAAGTCCTCTACAACTCCGATCACTACACCGTCCGACTCTCTGAAAACGTAGTTAATACTATCTTCCCTTAAGTGGAGCCCCAAGGCTTCTTCGGCACTTACATTCAAAACTTTTAGCGCTGACTGATTGATCAAGACAGCATTGCGCTGAATGTTTCGATCAAAATTTCGGCCAGCTTCAAGCCTCAATTCATAGGTCTTCAAAAAGCCACTGTCAACTTCAAATTTGTTCCAGTAAAATTCTCGATCCTCCAACAAATATTTAGTATTAATACGACCAAAACCTTTTTGCTTGGGAAGATGCTCACCCAGTGTATTTGAAACAACGCCTGGAATTGAAGCGATTCTGGATTTAAACAGTTGTACCTGTGTTGAATCGCCCATTCTAGAAGTTCTTATTCCAATTACTGATTTTCTATTTTTTCCAAGTCCTCCATTATTTATAAGTTCGATTTGTTTGTAGACAGTCACTGAACCTATCACAAGTATAATCGCGATAGTGAACTGGACGAGTACCAACGCATTTCTATTGCGAGAAGTAGCGTTGCTGGTCTTGAAGAAATGTGTCAGGTTAAATGAATTGCTTATCTGTCTTGTGAAATAGAGTGCTGGCAACATTCCAGCTAAAACCAACACTACCAAAACGACGGGCGTGGCAATCAAAAGAAAATTAGCAGACAACAATGTATCTGTAAAGTCAATGTTTTTTCCAACCAGCACATTGAAGCTTGGTGTCAGTAACAATCCTAACGCGACAGCTAACATAATAGCAATAACGACTGAGGAAATCGATTCCATAAAAAACTGTAATCGTAGTTGAGTCTTTGTGCTTCCAAGTGTTTTTCTCAGTCCAATTTCTTTTCGTCTTTTACTGCCTTGAGCAGTTGTCAAACTAGAATAATTCACAAGTGCTACAACGAGAATAAATGCGCCAATAATTACAAGCCCGTAGATGTAACTCATATTTATTGGAGTGTCTATTTCCCACTTTATTGCAGGGTTGAAATGAATGGAAGCAATCGGTGTCAAGAGGGGATCAATTTGCTGTGACAAATCAGGTAGAATCTCGTCAAACAGGGCTTTCATTTCTGCGTGCACGAGAGGAACATCATCAGCCTGATTGATCTTGACGTAGTTGAAAACATATCCTGGTCTCGGATTTTGATCAATCCACCCAATTCTATCCTCACCATAAATCCCCTGTATCGCTTGTATGTTGGCAATGTAATCTGGCTGAAAATGACTGTTGGAGGGGGGATCGAAAATAACACCAGTTACCGTAAAATTTACTACGCGGGAGGTGCGTCTAAACTGAATCGCTTTTCCAATAGGGTTTTCTTCACCAAATATTTTCTTGGCAGTTTTTTCCGTCAGAACTATTGAATTAAGATTTTTTAGTTGATTTTCAACCTCTCCGTATTTCAAGTCAAAACTTAGGAAGTCGAAAAAATTGGAGTCTGACCAATAAATACCTTCTTCGTAAAACGCCTGATTAGTAGCGGGATTAAAGACATACCCATACGAAAGCGTTAGAAATCTAAACCGATCGCTGACGCTGGAGCTCCTACTTTCCAAGAGCTCTGACCACATGCCAGAAGCGTACGCTCGGTCTTCCACAACCCCATCTTCGCCTTGGAAAGAATACGAGAGACGGTAAATACTCTCGTAGTCAGGATGATGCTTTTCATAGCTAAGTTCATCTTGAAGAAACAGGCCAATCATAAGAATCGCTGTGAAAGCCACAATAAGGCCACCGATATTGATAAACGTCGTCAGCAGGTTCTTACCAAGGTGCCTACTGCCTGCTTTCGTAAAGCTGCGTACGAGTCCTGGAAGAAATAATCCTGCACGCTTGCTATTTACCCTCCATTCATCCTTTTCTACAGAGGCGATATTTCCTAGCTTTTCCTTGGCCAGATTAAAAGCTTCATTGCTTGAGTGCCCCTGTTTTTCCAAAGATTCAATCTCGTCAAGCAAATGGTTTTCCAGTTCCGCAATTGTCCCTTCTTCGAGAAATTTATGCTTTCTCAAATCCCTTTTCCATCGGTCTAATTCACTAGATATATTCTGTTTCATCCTATTGGGAGGTTGAAGTGTCCGCTGACCACAGATTAAGCATCACTTCGTGCATACTCATCCAATTCGCTTTTTCACTATGCAAAGCAGCTTTGCCTGCCTCTGTGATGGAATAGTATTTTCGATGTCTACCTGTCTCAGAAAGAATCCACTCTGATTTAATCAGCTCTTCTTTCTCAAGTCGATGCAAAACGGGATACAACATCCCGTCAGCCCATTCAATCTTGCCGTTGGAGATTTCTTTCATTCTTTGAATGATACTGTAACCGTAGGATTTACCTTCTTGCAGTACGCCCAGAATAAGTGGTTTTGAAGATGCTGCAACCAATGATTTTGAAAACGATATCATACCTATATAATTATATACTTAGATTATCTATGTATTACGAAAGAGCACAAAAAAATGTTCAAAAAAAAGATCGAACAAACAATACAAGTAAGAACAGATACGTTCATTTAACTATCTTGGCATCAATTATATCCACATATAGTATGCGAAAAATTATGATTCTGTATTTGGCTTTTTGTTCCATCCAAGCCATGTCACAAGTTGGAACCGATTTCCCAGCAATGGAGACCGAGTCCTTAACCAATGCTGTTATTGACATCCCTACCGATCTGGCCGATAAATTCACAATTATTGGGCTGGCTTACACAAAAGCTTCTGAGAAAGACCTAAAGACTTGGTTTGAGCCAATTTTCAATCAGTTCATCTACAAGCCAGCAAACCCATCAGTCTTTGATTTTTCATACGACGTGAATTGCTACTTCATTCCAATGTTCACTGGTGCAAAACGACCAGCCTATGAAAAAGTGATGAAAAAACTTCAAAAGACAATTGATAAACGTCTGCAGCCGTATGTACTTTTTTACAAGGGCCCACTCAAAGAATACAAAAAAGCACTTAATTTTCAAGGAAGGGACCTTCCCTACTTCTTCGTTGTAAATCCGGAAAATGAAATTGTTTATGCAACTTCTGGAAGATACACGACAAGGAAAATGCAGGAAATTGTGGAGGCGGTTGACGAAGCTTTGGAAATGAATTAAAGCACGTAACCTTTGTATTTATTGCAGGGATTATAAAACTCAAAAAGTCCACCTTGATTGAGTATTTCTAATACATAGACCTCACCTCCCGAGAAAATTTGATCCGTTAACTGGTCTAAACCAGTGAGTTGCTCAGTTGTCGGAGTATCATCTGTAATAAGATCTTTTCCATTGAAGGTCATCTGCAATCTGTTGCCTGTCTGCACAACGTCAAAGCCGCGCAGGTAGAAGTCGGCATTATTGAATTCATCAACTGTTACAAATCCAACGGCGTTTAGAATACTATCAGCGTCAATTTCGAAGTTAAAATACCATTGAAAAGCAACTACATCAGGAAAGACCGCCTCAAGCTGATCGCTGATTGAATTATCAGTCTCGTCAAAAATGAAGATATAGTTGACGCCGTAGACATCATCGGGAGCTGGCTGAAATCCATTTCTAACTTGAAAAAGGCTACTCTGAGCGGTGAAGGCTCCCAGATCTCCGCTCCCTGACAAGTTCACAATTGTTTCTTGCTGACCTGTGCAAAAGCCTTCTTGCGATGTCGAGAAGTTTCCGATTGGGATTTCATCGATTTGGTACGAACTGCCACCGAAATTAATTTGCAGTGTTTGGTCCAACACGATACTCTCGTTTGATAAACTAAATCGTATTTCATTATCCAGGTTACTTATAGAATTGGCGGCGACAATTGATGCCATGTCAAGACCTTCAGCAATACCGAGAAATTTAATGACCCGTCTGTCAAGATCCAATGATGTAGAAATGGTGTGATTGTTGGCTGGAATGTGAAAATTAAAGTGTCCCATGTTCCCAGTATTCCCCAAGTTACTCTCTTGAAAAATCCCCTGCTCAAGAAAGCCAAGGGCCTCAACGGTTATGCTATTGCTAGCATTCGGTCCCGCCTCTTCAAAAGTGAGAACGGTTACATCAAAGCCTTGATCGCTTTTACTTCTAAAGACCAGATTGTTTGCTTCTTTCTCAATGAAAATGAACTCAAACTCAGCTCCAAATGAATTTTGCTCCAATTCGAACAAATAATGAAAAACACCATAGCTCTCAATGATCAATTCCAGCCCCTGCGAACTATCAATCCGGTATGAATTGGCCTGATCTCGAAATTCGCCATTATTCCCTGCAACATCCGATTGAATTCGTACAGTACCATCTTCGTTAAAATCTAGTAATATGTAGAAAACACCTGTCTGGTTTGTTGGTCTGTAGGACAACACCCATCCGTCTGCTGGAGATGTAAGGTCATTCTTTAGAGTTTCAATCGCTTCACCTGCCCGCTCCTCTACAGAGGGTAGTTGCGCTCCGTTATCGACAGCACAGCTGAAGAGAAATATTGAAGTGAGGGTTACTATGGTCCACTTCTTGATCATAACCTACTTTGAATAGCCGCCCTTAAACTTTCAAGGTCCACTCCAGTGACTTTTTTATAATGATCTTTAATCGCCGCGATTTTCTCAGTTATCATTAGTCGGCCTTCATTTCTGGCAGCGCAATCTTCAGTGACACAGCCAGGCTCCATATCCATGAAGGTTTCGTCAAAGTTCTTATCAAACAAGAAAAAGGAGACACACTCTGCAAAATCTTCATTTGGTGAACTCGTACCGTAAGGTGAAACAAAACCTCTCTCCAATGCATTTTCATCAGTAAGTATAAACCAAGATCCTGGGCCAGTGTATCCTTCAGCTGCTATCGTTTCAAATGCATTCGGCAACTTGTATCGTTGGTGAACTGTGTGGGCAAATTCATGGTAGACAGTATTGAGTTGTCTATCTCTCCAGACAGTGTCCGAGGCATCTACAGAATTAACATCAGTGAATGTAATCTTAGCTCCCGCTTCAGCAAGACCTAGCAATAGATTGCCATTGGCGGTATAAATTACGCCACCCAACAGAATGATTTCGGCAGGCACGTGATTTCTGAAAAACTCTTCACCATTCTCAATGTCTTTATATGGATTAATCCAAAATTCCTCAATAAAATCAAGCATAGGACGAACAGACTCTATCCGTGTCGGCGCTACCGACTGACCAGGGTTCACAAAATTATCAGAGAAACGATAGCGTATGGCCATCCCATAGTCTGACACAAATTTGCCATTGATATACTGGTCCAAATCAGTCTCAACTGCAATTTGATCTTCATTAACTGGAACATTCAAACTCTCATCAGGATAGCATCCTGAAAGGATGAGGGTAACCAACGTTCCCAGAAAATACCTATATGTTTTGTTCACTTTTCTTATCATCTCGGATTTGCTCTAAGTCCACCAACATCAATAGCCGATTGTGGTATTTGCAGCACTTTTCTTAGATCGTCTGCATCTAAAGTAATGGTAGATCCATCTGCCAAATCATGTGTCACGGCCAGACCATATCGTTTAATATCCCACCATCTCATACCCTGCATAACAAATTCTTTTCGTCTTTCCAGAAAAATCAGGTAGGAAAGAATGTTATTCAAATCATCGGTGCTATTGTAAAAACTTTGTAACGATGCAAGAGTAATCGTTGGTGTTCCGCCACTAAATCTTCGATCACTCAAAACCTGGAGGTCTGCAATTGATGCGTTCAGATCACCTAAGTATGCGTTAGCCTCCGCTCTGTTTAGAACTACCTCCTCACCTGTAAATGCCATATGGATGTAATATGGAAATCCTACGTTCGAATTGAGGCTACTTCTCTCAAACAAACTTTGATAACGTAATGGATATACTCCGTTGAATCCCTTCACCAATGCTGGATTTTCTCGTTCATCTGTCAAGCTCCCAAAAATCGAAGCATTAAATAGCGAGCTGTAAAAGCCCTGATCTGGGCCAAAAGCAAAATCTGTTCGCTGCACCAAGGATATCTTGCGCATCAAAAGCAAGTTGGCTGCCTGTTCTGGTGAACCATACAATCTTGGATATTCTGTGATTGATGCTCCCGCAATATTGAATTCCTGAGAAGTCAGATCTCTCACAAAAACCTCCGGGTTTGAACCCAGCAGCTGATCACTGTACTGTCTACACAGCAGGTGGTTTCCTTTGAATAGATAAAACCTTGAAGCAAATGCTAATGCTGCATTTCTATTGAAATGGTATTTGCCAGAATTTGCGAAAAAGGTATCATCAATTAGTTCAAGTCCCTCTAGCATATCTTCCTCCACACGATCGTAGACTCTCCTGACTGAAAGTCTCTCGTATTCAGCTAGAAAAGTTGTCTCAGGCTCCCTAATGTAGGGAACACCGCGACCCGCGCTGGAGCCAAAATGCTCACCAAAAAGATTCACCAGCATAAAATGTCCATAGGCACGAATCAGAAGTGCCTCCCCTTTTATGGCATCTCTTCGTGCTTCATCTTGTTCAGAAACTACTAGTTCATCAATAATTGCAAGAACTTCATTTGCGTGGGCGATTGAGCTGTACGTTTCAAACCAGTAGAAATCAGGAGAATCCTGCTCAGTTGGGCCTGTGGTAACATCTTCCCATGCATAAATCTGCTGATGGCTTAGTCTCTGATTTGTACCTACAGTGAATTGCACGTCATCTGTCATCCAGTCTGTGAAATTGGGACTTGCGATAGAGTACGCATTTACAAGCAGTTGCGCTGCCTTGTCCAGATCGCTAAGGGCAACTCTATTGTCCGGATTCTCATCGAGAAAATCATTACATGAATAGAGTGAGATCCCTAGAAGAATTACTGTAAAATTGAGGCGATATGACTTTCTGAACTTACTCATCAAAATCCTACATTAATTGAAAAGGTCATCAATCTTGGCTGTGGTAGCGAAACACCTCCTGAGCTAAAAAACTCAGGATCTTGTCCTCTTAAATTTTCTCTATCTGAATACAGTAGTGCTAAATTTTGTGCCTCGAAAGACACATTTGCAGACGCCAAACCAATCCTCTGAGTAAGCGTACTAGGCAAACTGTAACTCAAGCGAACTGTTTTCAATCGCACATAGTCGCCATCCGCAACTCTTTCTGTACTCTTATTAAAAAGTCTGTAGGCCAACACCACATTCCCATTGGCTTGAGCAACATTTCTATCAACAATCACAGGAATGTTCGTGAGAGACTCATCGCCAGGAACTGCCCAACGATCCACTAATTGTCCTGGTAAAGCGTCAAAATCGCTATACGTTTCAAAAAAGGCATCGTTTAATCTAATCTTGTATCCCAACTTATATGATAACAATACACTCAAGCTCAAGCCCTTATAGCGAAACGTATTGGTATATCCTCCAGAAGTTCTAGGCTCAGTGGATCCTTCAAAAACTAACGCATCTTCCAGATCTTGCCTTTCCTGCAAATCGAATTGCAAAACCTGCTCACCATCCTTGTTGATAAACGTTGGCACTCCTGAGCTATTCAAGCCTGCAAACTCCGCTGAATAAAGTGATCGTCTCGGCCTTCCCAAAACCGCTGCCCCACCTTGTCCTATTGCATCAACAAATCGGGAGCCAAAATCAAGGTTAGTTATCCTGTCTTTGCTATGCCCCATATTGAGATTCGAACTCCACGTAAAATCTCCCTGCTTGTAGTTTGTTGAGTTGATTGAAAATTCAAACCCGTTGATCTCCATATCAGCGAAATTTCCAAATTTCAGTCCTTGTCCACCTATTCCACTTGTCTGGATAACCCCGATTAAGTCAAAAGATTGACGCTGGTAATAGTCTGCGGTAACATCCACTTTCTTATTGAAAAGCGAAAAGTCAATTCCTATATTAAATTCATTAAGTTTTTCCCATGTCAGATCGGTATTGGTCAAGTCTTCTATAAACAGTAGTGGCTCTACATCTGTTGGACGGATGGTGACATCTGACTGAAGATTTAAAAGCGCACTCGCACTTGGGGGCAGATTTCCAGAAACACCATAGGTAGCTCTTACTCTTAAGTCCGAAATCACAGGAAGGCGATTAATGAAATTCTCATTATACGCGTTCCAAGCTCCGCTCACATTGTATGTTGGGAGAAATCGGGCTTGCTGACTTTTCCCCAGCTGATTTGACCCATCGTAACGAAAAGTGAAATTCGCGACATATTTTGACTTGTAAGAATATCCACCATTGATAAACCATCCTATGAATCGATCTCGCTCTTCGCTAAGGCCGAAATAGTCAATATTTTGCAGGTTAAAGAATTCGATGATGTTTGGATCGGTCACCACCACTCCGCCACTTTCATAGATAACTCCCAGGCCGGTAACGGTTGATGTGGATCTATTCGTAAGTCTAAGTTCTTGCCCAGCGAGCGCATTTACTTCATGAATCCCGTTGAAAGTTTTTGACCAATTGCCGCTAACACGGCTAAAAAGATTCAGCAGATCAGTCTGATCAAGATAATTGAACCCGCCCTGCGGCAAAACAACTACGGGATTCAGTCCTGGGTTGTCTGGATCGCTAAATAGCAAATTGTTTGCAGCCTGAATGAATTGGGTACCATTCGCTCGAAAAGCCTCCGCTTGGTTCGAGTTTTCTGTAATCGCGTGATCCCGTTCCGTATTTGCATACCTCACTTGCAACACCCCCTTTAGCGAAAGGTTGTCCGTAGGGTTTACTTCAAAATCCGTTTGTGCAGATACATCTAAAACGCGGATTTCTAAGAAATTATTCTCTAATTCATGTAGAATATTGAACGGGGCAAAGTTTCTTCGAAAGAACTCCCGGTCCCCATTTTGATCGTGAGGTCGAATAGATCGTGCTGTGTTTAGACTATAACTGTATGGGTTGATGTCAAAATCTCTATTGAACTGTCCAGTAATCGGATCCAATTCTCTATTTCGTGTCCCAGGGGCTTTTTGATCGCGGTAGCTAGCACTTAGCTTCAACCCAAATGTGAACCGATCAGAAATAAAGTACGTGTTTCTTGCTGTTCCAGTAAATCGACTGACCTTGTCTGCTGTTGTTTGGCCCTGATCATCTAAATAGCTAATGGAGTAGTAGCTATTGCTTTTCTCACTTCCTGCTGTAAAACTTAGGGAATGTTGCTGTTGCAGTCCAACGTCCCGAAACAAGACATCAAACCAGTCTGTATTTGCATTTTCATATTGATTAAGAAACTGCTCATTTAGGCCCCCGCCAGCACCCCAATCAAGTTCGTGATTGGCTATTAAGGTGTACATTTTTCCAAGAGAACCGTAGTTCCTGGCGGTTACCGCAGAACCTATATCGACAATTCCTTTCTGTGATAATTCCCTATAAACAGGAAGTTCTTCTGCAGAATTCAGCAGATCAAATTGATTGTAGGTAGGCCTGAGTTTTGCCGAAAAGCTTGCATTGTAGTTCACTCGTAATTGACCACTTTTCCCTCGCTTGGTTGTAATAACAATAACCCCATTTGCAGCTCTTGCGCCGTAAATGGCGGTGGCAGATGCATCTTTCAATATTTGAAAAGACTCGATGTCACTAGGGTTGAGGTTTGCGATTGAAGAGCTGACCAGCGTGTTTGCATTCCCTGAGATGAGATCTTCGGTGTTCACATTGGAGAGGTCTTCGAGTATTACTCCATCAACCACAAAGAGCGGCTGATTGCTACCATTTAGTGAGGCGTTTCCTCTTATTCTAATGCGGGGTGAGGTCCCAAATGTACCAGAGACGTTGTCAACGTTGACTCCTGCAGCCTGCCCTTCCAGCACTCGACTCACATCGACCATACCCTGTGGGCGGATATCATCCATTTTTAAGCTTTCTGAGGCACCTGTGAACAACTTTCGGTCTACCGTCTGAAATCCAGTAATGACTACCTCGTCGGTAACAAAGACGTCTTCCTCCAGGCCAACGTTAATAGAAGATTGGTTAGAAAAGGTAATTCGCTGGGTTTTCATCCCAAGCATTTGAAACCTTAGTACATCACCGTTACTTGCTGATAGAGAATAGTGACCGTCTATATCTGTAATCGCTCCGTCTTTGGTTTTTTCATTGAAGATGGTAACGCCGATCAGTGGTTCACCGCTAGCATCGGTCACCCTGCCATTGATCGAAGCCTGTGAAAACGCAGACATCGAGAGAAACAGCACAAGTACACACCAAATTCCCCGCATCACCTTTTCAGTCTAGTGTTATTAATCTCTTTCGAAGATAAAAACCAAATCAAAAGTGGCGGTTCTAGCTATTGCAGCGTTTACTGAATCTAGCTCGGCATCAGTCAAGGTCTCCAAGTAATCTCTGTATTCCTGCGTCACTGTATCGAAATAGATATCCGGTATAAAGCTATTTTGAGAAGGAAAGCTAATCCAGAAGTCATCGTCTTCATTCCTTTCTACCTGCCAAATATCCTCTCCAACCTCTTCGGAATCGAGAATCAATTCATCTTCGTTTAACTCCCATGTTCCTGAATCATCAATATCTGGTCCTGCAACACCAATTTCACGAGTGTACGTTTCGTCAATATTTAGTGTTAAAAAGTAATCTTCAAACGCTGCACCTCCAAACGAAAGTTGATTGATACCCAGGCTTAACTCATTGTTGCTTTCAAATCCAGTCTCGAAATTGATGAACTGATAACCATCCAGCGACCATGTACCAATTTCATGAGTTGGGGTTGGGCTATCGTCACTACTACATGACATGAGAAACACCGATAATGAGAGGGAGATATATAAGATTTTCTTCATAACTATTAGTTTGTTAACCGTGATTACAAGTATATAGGATATGAGCAACTTTAATGTAAGAATCCCCTATCAGAAACGATTAATTATTTGATTTTTGATCCGTGAGCGACATTTTGAAAAAATGTCCAAAACACGTTAAAACAAAGAAAGCCCAGATGGGCTTTCTCACATATGCATTAGTATGATCTAGTTATCACTTGAGTCTTCAGATTCCTCCTTCTTCTTTTTCTTTTCAGGTGGTGCTATAGCATCCCCATTCTTAAGCCTTTTTGAGACCGCCAAAAATGGTCCAGTGACCACTTCATTGCCTTGCTCAATGCCACTTAGAATTTCAATTCTTTCAAAATCACTAATCCCAGTTTTCACCTCCGTCTGAACAGCAACACCATCTTTGTAGACGAAAACAACTTCCAATAATTCTTCATCCTCCTCCTCTTGCTCTTCATCGTCATCAGCAGAATCTCCGCCTCTATCTCTTCCTGCTTCATCACCCTCTTCGTCATCCTTAGCACTCCTAGTTGTCACAGCCGAAAGTGGTACGCTAAGCACATCAACTCTAGTTTCTGTCATAATATCCACACTTGCTGTCATCCCTGGCTTAAAGGGGTATTTCTCACCCTGCTCAAGCACCAGGTCTTGATATGAGCTAGGTAGGATTTGGATTAGCACTTCAAACTCCGTCACAGCGTCCGAAGAAACCTTGTCATTCGCAGTATTTGCAATCTGCGTAACTACTCCCTTGAATGTCTTGTCCATGTAGGAGTATGAGTCAACATCAATTAAAGCAGTATCTCCTTCACTGATGCGAATAATATCGTTTTCATTGACATCCACTTTGACCTCCATTTTCGAAAGGTCAGCAATTCGAAGAATCTCCGTGCCTTGAAATTGAGAAGTACCTAACACCGTCTCTCCAATTTCAATTGGAAGTTTAGAAACAATCCCACTCATTGGAGCAGTAATGGTGGTTAAGTCCAGATTTTCCCTCGCCTCTGAAACAGTAGCTCTAGAACTTTGAACGATGTATTCAGCTGCCTTTACACTTTGTTTTGCAGACTCAAGGTCCTGGATGGCGATCTTGAAGTTTGCGTCCGCCAGTTGATAGTCTGCCTCCGAAATCACTTTTTGATCAAATAGATTTTTCTGACGTTTGAATTCTTGATCGGATCGTGTGTAGTTTGCATTAGCTCTCGCTTCACTCGACCTGGCCTGAGCGAGATTGGCTTGCTGCTGATTCAAATTAGCAGTTGCTCGCTCCAAAGCGGAGACAAAGTTGTCTGGCCGAATCTTAAGGATGAAATCACCCTTGCTAACAGAATCACCCTCCTCGACTTTCAAATCTATAATTTCACCAGAAACTTCAGGGCTTATTTTGACCTCCACGACAGGCTGTACTGCGCCTGAGGCACTTACCTTTTCAATGATTGTGGCATTTTCAGCTGCAGCAATTTCGACGCTGATCTCTTTCTTCTTACCTACCCAACCCTGCGATTTCCCAACCACTGCGAATATCAGGAGAAGAGCCACCGCTCCGCCCAGAATATATAAGATTCGGTTTTTAGATTTTTTCTTCTTAGCCATTTTATGTTGTTGTCTGAATTAGGTGATAGGTTTTTGGAATGATGATAGGTTTTTGGAATGATGATAGGTCTTTAGAATGATAAAGGTTTGCCTTGATAAAAGTCCAAGACTTTCTGCTTGAATACAAAATCATACTTGGCACGAGAAAGATCCGATCTCGCCTGAAACAAATTGTTACTTGCCACTTGATAGTCGGTGAAGTTTGATGATCCGAGATTGTATTGATTTTCGATGGACCTGAACGTTTCCTCGAGTGCCTCTACTTGTCTTTGCGAGGCAGAGAAAGTCTTAGCCGCAGCGATTGCATTTCTGTAGGCCGATTCAATACTTTGGTACAACACATTTCTCTGTTCAACAGCAGATATCTCTGCTTGCTGCACATTAATCTTCGATCGTTGAATCGAAGAGCGCGTGTTAAAACCATTGAAAATTGGAACGAACAACCCAACCGATAAAGATTTGCTAAGGTTATCGCTGTACTGATCCGAAAATGGCACAGTAGATCCCTCCAGTTCCACATCAAATTCCTGCTCTACGATTGCTTCTCCGCTAGCCGTTTGGAAAGCGGTCGGAGTCAAGCCTGTCGGCGTGATATTCGTC
>JBDWQX010000099.1:0-12048 GCA_039986395.1 Cyclobacteriaceae bacterium | reverse complement strand
GCCAAACTGATGGCATTGGAAATTTCGGAGACTTTTGTACTCCACCGTCAATCTTATCAAACTTCTTGGATAGATTTTGGAATGCTAGATCAATTTCACTTTTGGAGAGCTTGTAATCGTCACCCTCCAATTTGTATTTCTCTGATTCCTTTAGTTGAAGATTTTTTGTAAAACCATCGGCTGACTCATTGATTTTATCCCGCTGGTTTTGAAAAGCATCAGCGATGTTTGTTAGTAGGTTTGTCCAGCCTTCTTTCGGAAAATAGGTTCCTCCGTAGAACGGTTTTTGATCGGGTGTCAGAAAAACGTTTAATGGCCATCCGCCTTGCAAGCCCATGGCATGTACTGCGTCCATGTAAATCTGATCTACGTCTGGACGTTCCTCTCGATCGACCTTAATGGTGATGTAATTGTCATTCATCAATCTGGCTACTGCCGTGTCCTCAAAGGACTCCTTTTCCATTACATGGCACCAGTGACAGCTAGAGTAGCCAATGCTTACAATGATTGGCTTGTCTTCCATTTTTGCTTTGGCGAGTACCTCGGGACTCCATTCTTCCCAATTCACAGGATTATGCGCATGCTGAAGAAGGTAGGGGCTTGTTGAGTTTATCAGGGAGTTTGTGTACTTACTGTGAGTCATTTGATGATTGGTTTGTGAGGTGCAAGCGTACATGGAGAAACTGACAGCGAGAATTGTTGAATACTTCATTGTAGCTGACTTTGAAGTGTTTCTAACTCGTGCGAAACGTCAACTCGATCACCCAGCTGATGTAGCTTGCTAATGGTACGTTTAACAAAATCTATATGCTGAGCTGATTTTGGTTGGAACGGCTTGTGATTTATGGCATGTCTAATCTTTGCCCAGTCCTGAATGAAAGCCTTTAAATTATCGTCAAAATAGACATCTGAAAATTTCTGCCAAATGTAGTCTACAGCCTGTTGAGAAGGATGTACCATGTCCTCAGCAAAGAAGCGATAGTCCCTTAGTTCGTCGTTCATTATTTCGAAAGCTGGAAAGTACTCAACATTTTCGTAGTCATTTACAGTTTGATGCACTGCCTGTAGAAGGATTGCTTTGCTTAGATTATTTTCTACAAGGCCATCTTTAGCATGCCGTACAGGACTAACAGTGAATACGATAGTTAAATTCGGATTCAACTTTTCATGCAATGATCCAAATGACTGAACAATTTCGTCCTTGTCTAGGAGTCGTCTCCTGAATTTGCTAGCTGGCACTTTGTGACAGTTTGCCACTACCTGACTGGTTTCGTTCAATTCATAGACAAAGGAAGTGCCCAGCGTGACTATTAGATACTTACTATTTGCAAGGAAATTGTTTGAGGCGCTCAATGATGAAACTACCTTTTTTTCTAGGTCTTCGTCAGAGAGCGAGGAAATTTTTCCATGATAATCCCAATGGTAGAAAACGCCTTGATTTTCTATTGTGTTGGAAGGGTCTAAATCTCCTCGAAGGGTTTTGAAGATCGATAGTGGATTGTAGAGCGTCCCGAATGGATTGTGAATGTTGTCGAACTTGCTGGTTGACAATCGCGCCCCAATTTCATCGGAGAAACAAGAGCCAGTCAAATAGATTTTATCCTCTAAAGAAATTCGCGAAGAAGAAGGTGGGATATCCAGGTTTAGCTTGAACACTTTGTTTGCTTTCTAGATAGCAAAGATCGCCAAAAAGATTGACCTCGCAGTGATCTCCTTCAGGAGTATGCAAACAAAAAAGCCTTCCCAATTTGAGAAGGCTTTTGATAGTACTTTTCAAAGTCTAGCTTTCAGCTACAACCTTAACTGCAATAGTGTGATGCACCTCTTTGTGTAAATCAATCACAGCATTATAGTCTCCAAGCTCTTTGATCTTTGTTTCAAAAGAGATTTTCTTTCGATCAATTTCAAAACCTTTAGTAGCTAGAACCTCAGCAACTTGAATAGGAGTAATGGCACCAAAAATTTTACCACTCTCACCTGCTTTTGTTGGAATTTCGATCACTATGTCTCCGATTTTCTCAGCAATTGAAGTAGCATCTTTCATCGCTTTTTCAGCTTTGTGGGAGGCTTGTCGGATTTCTTCGTCGATTCTTTTTCTATTAGAGGTGCTGGCTATAATCGCCATGCCTCTCGGGATAAGGAAATTTCTTCCATATCCAGGTTTTACAGCTACCGTATCATTTTTGTAGCCCAAACCTTGTATATCTTCTCTTAATATAACTTCCATTTTAGTAATTATTTAAGTGAATCTCCTACGTAAGGCATCAAAGCCAAATGTCTCGACCTTTTGATTGCTTGAGCAATCTTCCTTTGAAACTTTAGACTTGTTCCGGTAAGTCTTCTGGGAAGAATCTTTCCTTGCTCGTTGACAAATTTCAAAAGGAAATCGGGATCTTTATAATCGATATACTTAATACCGTTTTTCTTGAAGCGACAGTACTTGTCTTTCTTCTGTTCCCTATTTATAGGTTCGTTCTGTAATGTCATTTTTTTGCTTCCTCCTTTTTAACTTCTTTCTTTTTGTTAAAAGCACCACCTTTTCTTCGCTCATTGTAAACAATGGCGTGCTTGTCTAGTGAAGTAGTTAGAAATCTCATAACTGCTTCGTCTCTCCTAAATTCTGTCTCAAGTTTGCTGATTGTATCAGGTGCTGCCAGGAATTCAAAAAGTCCATAAAACCCAGTGGTTTTATGTTGTATGGGGTAGGCTAGTTTCCTAAGTCCCCAGTTCTCTTCATTGACCATTTCTGCGCCATTGCTTGTGAGAACTTTTTTGAATTTTCCGACAGTATCCTTCATCTGAGCTTCAGACAAAACGGGAGTCATAATGAATACCGTCTCGTAATTCTTTTTCATGTGTTAATTAAATTAAGAACTTTTCTTATTGAAAAATGAGCTGCAAAATTAGACAATAGTTGAGAAATGACAATGGTTAATTGAGAATTAAACGAGTGTTCTTTTGTAGGTTCACCTCTAGAAGTTAAAGCCGATTACAGCCAGCTAATCCCCTTCAAAGGGGAAATTGAATTCTTGTAGAAATTACGTAGAAAGAAACCTTCAGATTCCAGGTCTCGTTTCGCCTGCCAACTGCCAACTGCCAACTGCCAACTATTTCACCATAAACATTCCAACACCCATTAGGTAATCGTCTGTGTACACCTCCACCTTGTGCTGACCAATATCGTAGTCACTTCCTTTATCGTACTGATAGGTGACCAATTGGCTGTTTTTATCATATAAGATTTCCTGCTTGGCTGTGTAGAAAAGCTCTCTGCCCTCAAAGGTGAAAGAACCAGATCCACGTGTCACGTCGAAAAGGACGTTTCCATCTGGTGCGGTAACTCTCAAAAGAAGCTCCTTGCCCTCGATTGGGGCAATCTCATTATCCAGAACGGTGAATTGAATTTTCAACGTATTAATGTGTCGATTACGAAATTCTCTTAATCGCTCTTTTCCAGAATCATTTACAGCATAGACTGCAAGTCCTTCAATTTGTAGACGAGAAGCGACAGCGACTTTGCTGGCGAGTTCTTCGGTATTTTGTTGGAGTTTGGTAATGGACTGATTTAGTTCGTTCTTCTCTACTTTCAGCGTGGTGTTCTCTTCAACTAATTTCACATTCAAAACTTTTAACTCTTCAATTTCCTGATCCTTGATAAGCAGAAGTTCTCGATAGCCAGAGACTCGCTCATTCAGTTTGGTTATCTGTGTTCGTTGATTTTTTTGACGAACCAGGAGGTTTTTTTTGTCGTCCTCCAGCTGGGCCTTAAGTGCCACAAGGGTGTCAATTTCTCCACCTAATTCTGTAATGGTTTCGATTCTTAGATCAAGCTCAGTTGAAACCGAATCCAATTTCAAGTAAGTGTCAGCAATTTCCTGATCTTGCCTCACTCGCTCTTCCTCAAGTTCCATGTTTTTCCAGACGAAGAAAAAGATTGTAGCCAGCAAGATTACTAGCACACCAGTAATAATTGGAGCTCTATTCTTCGGTTTCGGATCAGACTTGACCACGACTGTTTCTCTTGATTTGTTCTCTTCCATCACAGGATTTATATTAGACCGCAAAACTATTGAATCAATAGTTTAAAACCGTAACGTAAAATGCTGCTTTTCAATATCCTTGTGTGGAAATAAAAGACCTGCCTGGAAAATATCAATTGATAATTCAAATCTATTATCTGTTACAAGTTCCTTCCACACGTCACGCATGTCTTTGGACCAGTAGATATCGTGTATTACGATACATTTCACATGTTGTGCTTGCTTCATGATTTGATCCACCTGCCTTTTGATGGTTGAACCTCGATGGTCCGCGTCGAGGAATACCATATCCGGTTCATGCCTGATGATCGCTGGTTCAAACGTTTTGGCAATATCTCCAAATTCAAGCACTACATTGCTTACCTTCTGACGACCAAACTCCTTTTTTGCCAGCTCGGAGATGATGGGCGAGGCCTCCATTGTCACTATTTTATCAGCGGAGGTTCTACTCAGATAAAGTGTGTTTATTCCTAGAGATGTTCCAGTTTCTAGTACGGTTTTAACCCTCAATTCATTGACGAGAAGGTGCATGAAGGCAGAGAATTTTCCGCTGCTGAGCGAACTTTTTGCAACTGCGCTCACAGGTTTAGTGTGACTTGTGTTAGACATGAAATCAATAACATCAATAATGTCATGATTGCGCCTAAGTCTTTTTCTTGCTAACTCAACCTCTTGTATTCTAAATGTTAAAGCTTGTTTGATTATGTGAGTGAACAACTTAAAAACAAAAGGAGAATGAATGGAATGTGCTCCGACGGCTTTGATGCGGTAATGTAGGTAGCTAGTAAGGGTGAAGAATAGGGAGCCCCCCAAAGTGCTAGTTTAGTTTGAATGGAACTATCATGATGAACTCGGGAATCTCAACATCGAAAATCTTTCCATCAATGATTTTCTCCATGGTATAGTACCCAGCCATCTTGCCAATACCAGATCTCAGGTTGCATCCTGAAACGTACTGGTGAATCTCGCCTGGCTCTAACACTGGTTGTTTTCCTACAACACCATCGCCGTCTACCTCATGTTTTGGGTAAGCAGCATCAGCTATGTCCCAGTGTCTAGATTTCAATTGGACGGTGCTGCTACTGTTATTTTCAATAGTGATACGGTAGGTAAAAACGAAATGCTCGTGTGCTGGCTGCGAATGCTCCGGCTGATAATTTGTTTCTACAGAAACCTTGATTCCTTTGGTGACTCCAGTTATCATTATAGTTGGGACAATATAAAATAATTTGAATTTAAATTGCCAAATTTTACGATTAAGTAGCCAAGAAAATGGACGTACGCATTGAAAACAGCTGGAAGAAAGTTTTATTAGAGGAATTTGAAAAACCCTATTTTCAATCTCTCATCTCTTTTGTAAAGGAAGAGTACAAGTCCAGCAAAATATTTCCGCCAGGCTCCCAAATATTTAATTCTTTTGATAGGTGCAGCTTTGATGAGGTAAAAGTGGTAATTGTAGGACAGGACCCGTACCACGGTGACAATCAGGCTAATGGACTATGCTTTTCTGTAAATGACGGAACAAAGTTTCCGCCATCACTGCAAAACATATTCAAGGAGTTGCAACAAGATTTGAATATATCATACCCAAGTTCTGGGAATCTGGAGCGTTGGGCTAATCAGGGAGTGTTGCTTTTGAATGCTACCTTGACTGTACGAGCTCATACGGCCGGCTCTCATCAGAAGCGGGGTTGGGAGGAATTTACCGATGCGGTACTCAAAGAAGTGTCGGATAGGAAAGAAGGAATTGTATTTATTCTGTGGGGGGCATATGCTCAAAGAAAAGGGGAGTTCTTAGATGACAAGAAGCACCTAATTCTGAAAGCAGCCCATCCATCTCCCTTCTCAGCTCACAGTGGTTTTTTTGGGTGCAAACACTTCTCGAAGACCAACGAGTTCCTGAAATCGAACGGTCAAAAGACGATCGATTGGTAGATAGACTGCTTTAGCTTTTTGAAGGTCTTATTGATTGGAAATCAGAAAATTGTAACTTACAGTTAACGAAACTCTAGACGCCTAGTAACGAATGAGGAGCGAATCACACTACGATCTTTACGAGAAAAAGAGTGAGCGAGATAACTGGTTTAAAGGATGCCTATTTATGGTAATCTTCTTTGGCGGTGCAATGGGGATTGTTCAGCTCTTGATCTATTTTTTCGCCTAGGCTCATGAGTCGATTTACTCTATCCCGTCGAATAGTCTACTCCATCTGATCTTGTTAATGAAGCTAGCGTTTGTATCCCAAGACATCCAGATGAATGACGCCTCTCCAACAACATGGTCTTCGGACACAAATCCCCAATACCGTGAATCAGCTGAGTTGTGACGGTTATCACCCATCATGAAGTAGTAATCCTTTTTGAAGGTGTAGGAGGTTAATTTTTGTCCATTCACGGTGAGTTCGGCACCATCTATTGTGACAGATTCATTTTCCTCATACCTTGAAATAGTTGAACCGTACATAGCTAAGTTTTCCTCAGTAACCTCGATTTGCATCCCTTCCTGTGGGACCGTTAATGGTCCGTAGAAGTCTCTATTCCACCTAAAGAAACGTGAATCAGGGAAGATGTCAGCTTCAACTCTTTCGGAGTCCTCGAATTGGATTTCGATGCTTTTCACAAATGGTAATGCATCAAGCTTTGCAGCACTACTAGCGTCGGTAAGCGCCGAATATCCTCTTCGCCCATCAGGTTTTGCAATTGGATAGTATTCCCAAATTTTAAGATCTTTCCATATTCTTTCTCGAATAGACTGCTCCGTTTCAACAAAATAGTTGAACTGCATCAGTGGTGGGTTTTCACCGATTTCGCCATTGATGTAAACCTGACCGCCTCTTACTTCTATCACATCGCCTGAGATGGCCACACATCTTTTTATGTAATGAGTTCCAAGATCCATCGGATGGGCACCGCCATCGCTTCTGGTATTGTATTGGTCATGCGGCGGATAATTAAACACAACTACATCGTTTCTTTCAACGATTCCGAAAGAAGGTAACCTTAAACTTGGTAGTGAGACCCAAGGCAAATAGGAAGGAATCTCCGTGCCCCAAATTTTTTGATGTGTCAATGGTACTTGCAATGGGGTCTTTGCAGTTCTCGGACCGTATTCTGCCTTACTTACAAATAGAAAATCACCCACCAAAAGTGAGCGTTCCATCGAAGGGGTTGGAATTACATAGGCTTCCATAAAAATCCACCGAATGAATGTTGCGCAGAAAACTGCAAACACGATCGCTTCGAACCATTCCTTACCAAACGATTTTTTCTCTTTAGGTAGCTCAACGGCTTTTCCTAGATACTTGGTATCTGTCCACGCTATGTAAGTCATATAGATTGGAGCGAAGATGACTCCCAGTACTTGGTCGAGATAAGTGTACCTGCCATACGATTTCATCAGATCCAGATGCATCGTAAGACCCACGAAGAAATTAATGACTGGAACAAAAAGAAGTAAGACCCACCATTTTGGTCTTCCTACAATCTCAATGTGGGTGTAAAAATTGTAAAATGGAACAAACCCAATCCATCCTTGTTTGCCAGCTTTCTCAAAAAATTTGTAGTAGGCGACGCCCATGAGAACATACCAGCCGATCAGAAAAACGAATACAAAAACCGGATTAAAATCGTGATAATACATTTGATATTTATTGAAATTCCTGCGAAGATAATGTCATTGCTGATTTATAAAATCAGACATTGTGAATATTCCATTCTTATTTTGGATCCACTCGCTCACTTGTACCGCACCTTCAGCAAAAACGCTTCTTTGATGAGCTACATGCTCGATATTGATGGACTCTAATTTTGATGTGTAAGAAACGGTATGTGTACCAGGAACGTTGGAAATTCTCTTTGAAACAATACCTAATTTGGTATGATCGGTAGATATTTCGTTTGTCCACCCTTGAATTGTGGGACGCTTACTTTGAATGCCTTCTGCTAATTTGATTGCTGTTCCGCTAGGACTGTCTTTCTTTTCCGTATGATGAATTTCCTCCAGTTCACAAGAGAAATGAAGTTTTGACATTCTTTCAGCTAACCACTCGTTCAACTCAAAGAACAAGTTTACACCAATGCTAAAGTTTGAGGAGTGGAGAAAAGTGCCTTGATTCTCTTGGCACACTTTGACTATATCGCCATAATTTTCTTGCCAACCTGTGGTCCCTGAGATTACTGGAACTCCGTTTGTTAGACAGAAATTGAGATTTCCAAAAACAGATTCTGGCTGTGTGAATTCGATTGCAACATCAGGCTTATCACGCTGAAGTGCTGGAAGCTGTTCGGAATTTTCAATGATATGGCTGATGGTGTGTCCCTTGGTCCGAGCTATTTCCTCAATAGCTCTCCCCATTTTTCCATATCCAATGAGTGCGATATTCATTACTTGATACGAAGAATTAGGGAGGCACCAATTGCCGCACTATTCACCGAAGTGTTTTGCATGGAAGGTTCAATTGTAAGAGCAAGGTCATCGTTAATATTGAATTCTTCCAGATGCGCTGATACATGGGCATCAACGATATTGAGAAGATAAAAAACAGAACCAAGAATAATGAGAAAATCTCGATTCCTCCTGAAATTATCCCTATTACGTATTACGGTTGTTTGAGAACTAGAAACGTCGCTAAAGGGGTTTCCCAGCCCGTTGGAGTTGGAAATTGCAGCATTTCTGAATGCGTGATAGAGGTCATTGTTGTAGTTAATGAAGTGTGCAAAGGTGGCTAGTCCGGCATATATGATAGGTACTTTCCAATATTGCTTATTGTAGACCTGACCCATTCCTGGAACTATGGCGGAGAGAAGGGCAGATCGTTGCGGATCAAGGTCGGAAACTTCTTGAAAGAGTTGAATGTCCTCATCCGTTCGAATAAAAGTAGAGTCTGTGATCAATTCAATATCACGCTCTGTATCCTGCCCGACCAGGAGATTGACATTTAGTGCGATAGAAAGTGCGATTACAACTCTTTTTTTCATGACGAAATTCGAGTTTGCAAACTTCGCGCCTAAATGTCTAATAATTCAAGAATTCGGTTAAGATCTTCAGTAGAATTGAAAGGAATCTTTATCTCGCCCTTGCTTTTGTCGTTTGACTTCACCGAAATTTTTGCTCCAAAGTGAGACGAAAGCTTGGTCTGTAAATTTTTTATTTCGGGATCGACGGAGACTGCTGAGGGTTCAGTTGATTCAGTTTTCACACTTCCACGAACAAGTTCTTCTACCTTTCGCACAGACAAGTCTTGACTGATCACCTTTTTGAATATGTCCAATTGAAGATCAACATTTTCAATCGAGATCAACGCCCTGGCATGACCCATACTAATCTGTCCATCTCTCAGCGAGGCTTGAATCGCTGGTGGCAACTTCAAAAGTCTTAGGTAGTTGTTTACCGTTGTCCTATTTTTTCCAACTCGATCTCCAAGCTCTTCTTGCTTAAGATCACATTCGGACAGCAATCGCTGGTAGCTAAGTGCAACCTCCATTGCATTGAGATTTTCTCGTTGAATGTTTTCAATGAGAGCCATCTCCAACATTTGCTGATCATCAGCTGTTCTAACGTATGCTGGAATGCTCTTCAGTCCTGCCTTCTTGCTAGCTTGCAGCCTTCGCTCACCAGAGATAAGCTGATATTCGTTCTTGCTTAGCTCACGAACAGTGATTGGCTGGATAATCCCTTGAACTTTTATCGAATTGGCTAACTCTTCTAGTGCATCCTCATCAAATTCAGTTCTTGGTTGCCAAGGGTTTGCTTCAATCTTATCAACAGCTATTTCGGAAATAGAGCTTTGAATGCCTTTGGATTTGGTGGGCATTAAGTTCTCTTCGGAATCCTCCAAAAGAGCTCCCAGTCCTCGACCAAGTCCAGACCTTTTTTTGAATTTACTTTCTGCCATTACGCTGCTTTCACTTCGTTTCTTTCGAGAATTTCCTTCGCCAGATTGAGGTAACTAATAGAACCCCGGCTCTCTGCATCATGACTAATCGCTGGCAACCCGAAACTTGGAGACTCACTTAGCTTGATATTCCTTGGAATTAATGTGTCGAAGACTAAGGATTGGAAATGCATATTGACTTCTTCCACAACTTGATTAGCCAGGTTCAGACGAGTATCATACATTGTAAGTAGTATGCCTTCAACTTCCAAATCAGTGTTCAGTCGGGTCTGGATGATTTTAATAGTATTCAATAATTTGCCCAGGCCTTCTAGTGCGAAGTATTCACACTGAACAGGAACGATTACGGAATCAGAAGCGGTCAATGCGTTGATGGTGATCAGACCCAGGGAAGGGGAGCAGTCAACAATGATAAAATCATAGTCATCCTTAAGCTTTGCCAAGGCGTGCTTCATCTTGTTTTCTCGGTCATCAATATTCACCATTTCCACTTCAGCTCCTACTAAATCTATATGTGACGGTAGCAGATCGAGGTATTTAATGTCGGTGGTCACAACGGCACTTTTAGGATCAACACCGTCTACCATGCATTCGTAAATACTCACCTCTACATCTTTTGGGTCAACTCCAACACCAGAGGTAGCATTGGCTTGCGGATCAGCATCTACCAACAACGTCTTGAATTCTAATGCAGCTAAGCTTGCCGCTAGATTGATCGCTGAAGTGGTCTTGCCAACTCCTCCTTTTTGATTCGCAAGTGAAATGATTTTACCCATATTTTCTCAATTATTAGAAGGTGATTTTTGTGAGGTCACAAATATATCCAACCACATTTCAAGTTAATCAAGTTGTGAATAAGTTGTGCAAAAAGAAAGAATGACTAACGAGTTTCTAAAATTTAATCTGCCAAAGCGCAAGGGCCAAGCAAATCCATCCCATGATCAATCCCAGACCACCAATTGGCGTAATCGCACCAAGCCATTTGATATTCGTAACTGCCAGAATGTAGAGTGCGCCAGAGAATATGAGTAAACCACCCATCATGAAATAGCTGGACATGTTTAACCATTGGTTGCTGTACTTGGTCATTAGCAGACCAATGACCAAAAGTGCCAACGTGTGATAGAACTGGTATTGGACCGCAGTATTGTAGGTCGCTAGATTTCCAAAAGACTCCAGCTTGGATTTAAGCGCATGCGCACCAAAAGCGCCCAGGCCAACGGATAAAGCCCCTGAAATTGCTGCGAAGATTAATACCAGCTTAGCCATTTAAAACCTATTTCTTTTTCTTCTGTCTCTGAGCTTCCTGACTTGCTTTCATTGCATCCTCAAGTCGACTTTGGAATTTGGATTTTTTCTTAGTCCCACTGTTTTTTCTGTTCTCTTCTAAGGCTGCTTTGATCTTGTCTTCATCAATGAGTTTTCTAAACATGACCGTCTGACCATAGGTAAGCATATTGGAAACGAAGTAGTAAAACGTCAATCCTGATGCATAGCTATTCAAAACAAACAAGAACATGATTGGCATCATGTACTGTATCGTCTTCATAGGGCCTTGGATCGTTGTCATTTGTGCATTACTTGCAGTAATTAGGATAGTTGACACAGTCATTAGAAGGGTAAACAAACTGACATGATCTCCATAAAATGGAATGGTAAATGGAAGATTTAAGATGCTGTCGTAGGTTGAGAGATCATGCGCCCATAAAAAGGATTGATGTCTAAGTTCAACCGCATTTGGAAAGAAGAAAAACAATGCAAACAACACAGGCATTTGCAGAAGCATGGGAATACATCCACTCAAAGGATTGATCCCCACTTTTTGATAAAGCTTCATCTGCTCTTGCTGAGCTTTTGTCATGTCACCGTCGTGCTTAGCTTTCAACTCATCAAGCTCCGGCTTCATCACTCGCATCTTTGCCATCGACATGTGTGACTTATAGGTCAGAGGAGAAAGAAGAAGACGGATGATAAATACGATAATCAAAATGATGATTCCATAGTTGGAAATGAATCGCTCCAAGAAATGGAAAATGGGTATTATTAAATATTTATTTACAATTGGAAGTGGACCCCAACCCATATCAAGATTCTCTTCAAACTCGTCAGAGATAC
>JBDWQX010000098.1:0-20829 GCA_039986395.1 Cyclobacteriaceae bacterium | reverse complement strand
ACAGATACTGGTGCTGTTATTCTGAACAAAGCCGCCGTTGAATTCCTAAATTATCCGAGCCCGGAAGAAGCAATTAATAAGAAGGTAACCTTCTGGGGTCAACCAAAAACAATTATTGGAGTTGTAGACGATTATAGGCAGATGTCCGTAAAATCCAATGTTGCACCAATCGTTTTCCCTTTGGTGGTAGACGCAAGAAACTACTTCACACTCAAACTCAAAACGAACAACTACCGCGAGACCTTCGAGTTTTCACAGGCAAGCTACGATCGGTTCTTTCCTGGAAATCCATTTGACTATTTCGTGCTTGATGATCATTTCAATAGACAATACAACAACGAGGAGAAATTCAGTAGTGTCTTCACGTTATTTGCAGCTTTCGCAATTATCGTCGCTTGTCTCGGGCTCTTTGGTTTGTCTTCCTTCAGTGCCCTTCAACGTACCAAGGAAATAGGCATTCGCAAGACTTTGGGTGCTAACATGTCCAGCATCGTGTATATCTTAATCAAGGAGTTTGTAATCCTGATTGGCATTGCCAATATCATCGCCTGGCCAATTATTTACCTCGTGATGAACGGATGGCTAGATAACTTTGCAACACGAATCTCCATTGGATTGTCAGTATTTTTTCTATCAGGAGGTTTGGTAATTGTAATCGCGCTACTGACGGTAGGGTACAAAACGCTTGCAACTGCAAAATCAAATCCTATTGAAGCTTTGAGGTACGAATGAAGAAAGTCTGTTAGTTACAGTTTACTAAGAATGGTAGCGATTCAAGCTAGCTTCTACCTGGTCTTTTTACCAACAATTTGCTGGCCATTCTGAAACCACATCATACTTTCTACAGTGCCGTCATCGTTCATCTGAAAAGTAGCTTGAGCATCTACAACCTTCATGAAAAATTCGGTTTCGCTTTTGGCGAATATCTCCAATTTACCTTGACCAGTCGCCTGTTCAAAAAGTCGATTCCCTTCCCTTGTAATCACAATACTAAACGAAGGAGCCAGTTGATAACTACCTACATACTTCTCCAGTATTTCTTCGGCTACTTCCACTTCTTCTGGCATGGACGGTGTATCAGAGGCAACTCCATCTTCAAGTCTCTTGCCTATCATCTCTTGCCCATTTTGAAATAGTGTCATACTCCCTACTGTATCATCATCCCGTACCTGAAAGGTAACCTGCGCTTCAACTGCCTTCAAAAAGAACTCGCTTTCATTCTTAGCGAAAATCTCTAGCCTACCCTGACCAGTAGCCTGCTCAAACAGTCTCGTCCCTTCTCGCGTAATGACAATTCGGAAAGCTGGGGTCAATTCATAGGTGCCAACATATCTCTCTAGAATTTCTTCGGGAACTTGCACCACATCCACTTTAGGCTTTACCTTCTTCAATTCAGTTTCTGGGTCTAACAGGTGCATCCCAATATCATCAACACTTTCCGCCGAATTTGTGAGAACTACGACCCCTTTTCCCGTCTCCTTCACAAAACCAGCAAATGCGCGGTAGCCGCCTGTGCCACCATTATGCCAAATCACATCACCCTTGGCTCCTTTTTTTATGTGCCAAGCCAGACCAACACGCATCGTTCCTGCTTTACTATGCCGAATCGTATGCGACAACTCCATACTTGGAAGCAATGGGCTTTCATTGAGGCCCATATTTGCTGATATAAACGTTATCATATCAGAGGTTGAGCTTCTAATGGCACCCGCTCCAGCCAATGTCGGAAGATCCCAATTTTCTGCTTCCATTCCTCCACTGTGACCAATGGCAAGGTTTTCACTCATCGTCTGATCCAGCACAATTTTTGTCTCATTCATTTCCAGCGGTGAAGCGATATTGTCGATCATCAGCTTTTCGTAGGACACTCCCTCATTCAATGCAAGTAGGTGTCCCAATAAACCCTGAGCTAGATTGGAATACTCATATTCAGCCCCAACTTCTCGTATGGGATTGTAGGTAGAAATGAAAGAATACATCTGGTCTACCGAGTAATCTGCATAAGGATTGTTGGGGTTTGCTGGTAGAAGGTTTTGTGGCATCCTAGGCAAACCAGAAGTATGGTCTGAAAGGTTTCCGAGAGTGATCTGGTTGGAACCAAGGATAGGGACAACCACGTCTTCAGGTAAGAATTGGTTAATCGGGTCATCCAGGGAGACCGATCCCTTAATAACTTTCTGTGATAGCAATATGGATGTAAAAACTTTGGAGATTGAACCAATCTCGTAAATGGTATGCTCATCAACATCCTCCCCATTGGCTCTTACTTTTCCAAAATTGTAAAATCTAGTGCCGCTCTCATCTACTATGGCGATCGCAACGCTCGGATTAAGTTCATTTTCAATTCTTTTCTCAATGCTTTCCACCACATTGGCTGGAAGTGTTCCTACTTGTTGACAATTGGAAAAAAGTAGCAATACAACTAACAAACTGATAAACAGCTGCAATTTGGACCTCTTCATATTTTTGACTGATTAGTTACGAACAAGATATTGATTCACAGATCAAATTACAAAGTCATAAAGTATTTAGAACTCGCAGTTTTGAAGTTGATGCTCGAAACAAATACTTTAGTGAAAGTCAAAAAAAAGTGTCCCTTTCACCAAAAGCAAATCCTTCGACAATGGCAAAATCCATTTCTATCTTACTTCTCATTTTTGTCAGTATCGGATATTGTCAGGAAAAACCATTCAAAATGACCTATGATCTTGGTAAAGGAGAACCAAGAATGACTTTCGGTACAGGGAAATTCCGGAGTGCGTCTATCAGCCTTGGAGATGTTGATGGAGACCAGGATATCGATGCTGTTGTTGCAAACGGCCGGCATTGGCCGGAAAAAAACGCAGTCTATTTTAATCAAAACAGTCGTTTCACTTCTTTCTCGCATGTGGGAGAAGTGCACTCCACCACTTATGGTCTTGAACTGGCAGACATGGACAATGACGGTGATTTGGATTTGGTGGAGATCAACGATATGGCACCGCACAGATTATATCTTAATGATGGAAACGGATTCTTTCAGTTCCACGCAACGATAAGCGCTCCTTCCTCCGCTCGAAACGTTGTTCTAGCAGATCTGGACAATAACCAACTGATGGACATTATCATCTGCAATCGGGGTCAGCGCAATACCATCTGTTACAACGAAGGGGATTTGAAATTCAATTGCGAAGATCTGAAAACCACCAAAAACGCAACGATCGATATCGAAGTCGACGATCTAAACGATGATGGTCTTCCGGATTTAGTCCTGGCTAACAGAGATCGAATCCTCAATTCCATTTTTCTTAACAAGGGAAACCGAAACTTCGAACACGATCTTGATTTTGGATCTGGAACGTTTGAGACACGGTCAATTGAAATTGCAGACATGAACAATGACGGTCGTGCAGATATAGTGACTGGAAATATTAATGGTAAAAATTCAATCTATCTTGGAAGTGAAGATTCTAAATACATGAGTAAGCTGAGTTTTGGAGCTGACAATGAAGACACGTATGCGATAGCTGTAGCTGACTTTGACAAGGACGGATACCTCGATATTGGTGCGGGTAATTATCAACAACCCAATGCCGTGTTTCTGAATCAAAAAGGGAAGTCATTCAAAAGAATCGATCTTCTCAATGATGTTTACAAAACCTATGATGTAAAAGTTGAAGATCTAAATTCAGACGGATGGATAGACATTGCGTTTGCTAACTCCGACGATTTCAATCTGTACATGATCAACAATTTGATGTCTAAAACAAAAGAATAACTGCAGGATCCTAATGAAAGATTTCCTATCCAGTATCCATCCTGTCGACAGCACGATTCTCGACAAGTACATAGCAGCATGGACTCCCTACTTATTGCCGAAGAAAACTGTCATGACCGCCCCTGGAGAAACTGAAAAATATTGGTACTACGTTCTTGAGGGTGTTCAAAAGTCGTACTACATGCATGAAGAAAAGCAGCACATTATTGCCTTCACCTATCCACCATCGCTTAGTGGGATCCCTGAGTCTATTCTAACTCAAAGCCCTTCAAAGTACTTTCTGGAAACTATAACAGATAGTACGTTTCTCAGAATTCCGTTCGAAAAACATGAAGAGCTAATGCAGGAGCATAGAGAAATCGAAACGCTGTTTCGGAAAGCCGCTGAATCATTTTTGATTGGATTGTTGCAGCGTTATTATGAGTTGATGGCGTTTGATATTGAGACTCGTTTTAAAACATTCGTTAAACGAAGCCCGCACTTACTTCACATTGTCTCACAAAAGGACCTGGCCTCCTACCTCCGTATCGACTCAACAAATTTTAGCAAATTGATGAATACCATTCGCATCTGAAATCTTGGTTTAGACCAAGAATAGAATCAGCATAGTTGAGGATTTTTGTCCTGAACTTTACGGCATCAGCATACCAGTACATGAAGAATTGGACAACTCAAATAGATCAGATAACGGAACAGGTTTTAGATAGCTTCGATTCCCTCAATACCGAAGAACTGAACTGGAAACCTACAGCAGACACATGGAGCATTGGTCAGAATTTGGATCATCTTATGGTGATTAACAAAACCTATTTTCCAATTCTAAAAGATGTAAGATCGGGAAACCACAAAGCTCCATTTCTAGCAAAAATTTCTTTTGTAGTGTCCTTTCTAGGCAAGACTATCCTTAAAGCTTCAGGGGCAGATCGAAAGAAAAAGATCAAGACATTTCCAATTTGGGAGCCTTCGGAAAGTCACATTGCTCCAGACATCCTCGAACGATTTTCAAAGCACCAAACTGAACTAAAGTTAGAGATCGAGAGATCACACGCGTCGATTGAAAACGGAGCTATCATCTCTTCCCCAGCAAACAAGAACATTGTCTACACACTTGAGACCGCGTTTGATATCATTGTCGCACATGAACAACGACACATAGAACAATCGAAAGAAACCTTGGAACTTTTGAGAAGTGCGATGATCACTCGTTGAAAATTTTGCTATCTCCTTCCTGATCGTCTAAAATTTCTCTTACCCCCACCAGACTTAGGCTTTCTAAAACTCTTCTTTTTCTCTTGCTTGAAGTCTTCTGGCTTGTCTGTCAGTTCAAACCCTTCTACTTCTCCCATTGGTAGTTTCATTTCAATCAACTTTTCAATGTCTCTGAGATAGGCCATCTCATCCAGGCTGACCAGTGAGATAGCCTCACCGCTAGCTCCAGCCCTGCCTGTTCGTCCGATTCTATGTACGTAGTCTTCTGGAACATTTGGTAGCTCAAAATTGATCACGTGTGGAAGTAATGGGATATCTAATCCTCGTGCTGCAATATCGGTTGCTACCAACACGCGCACTTCATTCTTTTTAAACGCACCGAGCGCTTTGGTTCTCGCCGCCTGACTCTTATTCCCGTGTATGGCGAATGCAGAGATATCACACTTCACCATTTTTTCGCACAGCCTGTTTGCTCCATGTTTGGTTCGGGTAAACACCAACACCTGTGTCCAGCGTCCACCAGATATTAAATCAATAATCAAGTCCGTCTTTTTCTTCTTGTCAACCTTGTAAGCCTTTTGATTGATCTTCTCAACAGTGGTGCTCTCTGGAGTGGCTTCCACCAAGATCGGATCACGTAAAAATCCGTTGGCCAATTTCTTGATTTCCTTTGAAAAAGTGGCCGAGAATAACAAATTCTGTCTTCTCGGTGGAACCAGTGCTAAAATTTTATTGATGTCTCGAAGGAACCCCATGTCCAGCATTCTGTCTGCCTCATCCAAGACTAAGATTTCGACCTTTGACAAAGAGAGCATCCGCTGATTATGCAAGTCGAGCAACCGGCCAGGTGTTGCGATCAAAATGTCAACACCTCGCTTCAATATCTTGACTTGCGGGTTTTGATTCACTCCACCAAATATCACTGTCGATCTTATGTCGAGAAACTCTGAATAAGACACCACACTCTCAAGCACTTGTGCAGCCAGCTCTCGTGTGGGAGTTAGCACCAATACCCGGATAGGTCTTCCGCCCGGCTGATCCTTTCTTGAGAGAATCTGCAAGATAGGAAGTGTGAAGCCAGCGGTTTTACCTGTGCCAGTTTGAGCGGAAGCGAGAACATCCCTTCTTTCTAAAATTTTAGGAATGGCTTTTTTTTGTACAGGTGAGGGTTCGGTATATCCTTTTTTATCGATCGCTTTTAACAAAGCGTTTGAAAGTCCTAGAGAATCAAATGACATATAAATTGCTTAAGAGATGACAATTTATTCCTAAGTGTCATTTCAATGTTTACACAAAGCTACGGCTAATATTTCCACTCCATCTTCCAAATGATTAATTTGAGGTAGAAACATACTTACCCAAGCCATGAAATTATTCAAACTAGCCGTTCCCTGCTTCTTGCTATTTGCTTGCTCACCTTCCGAATCTGTCAAGGAAGTCAATAAATACACCATTGAGCAATTTTACAAAAACATCAGCGTGGGGGGAGGAAGTTTTTCCCCAGATGAATCAAAACTACTCATTAGCAGCAACGAATCAGGAATTTGGAATGCCTATGAAATCAACGTTGAAAGTGGTGAAACCACGATGCTTACCAACTCTACGCAAGAATCTTACTTTGCACAAGCTTACTTCCCAAATGACAATAGGTTCGTTTTCTCCTTTGATGAAGGTGGGAATGAAAACAACAAAGTGTATATGATGTCGACCGAAGGCGTTGCTAAGGACTTGACACCTGGAGACAGTGTCAGAAATGGATTTTGGGGCTGGAGTAGAGATGAACAAAGCATGTTTTTGACATCAAACAAAAGAGATCCAAGGTTCATGGATATCTACCAGTTGGCCATTTCTTCAATGGACGATGAAAATCCAATCAGTGAAATGCTCTATCAAAATAACGATGGGTTGAACGTTGGAGCTATCTCATCAAACAAACGATATTTTGCATTAACTCAAACGCTGACAAATGCAGATTCAAAGATGTACCTCTATGACAATGAAACTGGTAAGAAGACAGATATAAGTGTACATGAGGGAGATGCACAGTATAATCCCCAATACTTCAGCCTAGATAATCGAGAACTGTACTACACTACAAATCTCGATGCAGACTTCGTGTATTTGGCAAAAATCAACATCGAAAGTGGAGAAGTAGAAAAAGTGTTTGAAGACAGTTGGGACGTATTCTATTCCTATACTTCGAGAAATGAAAAATACCGGGTCGTAGGAATCAATCAAGATGCGAAGACTAGTGTTAAGATTTTCAACTTAACGACTGATACCGAAGTCCAATTACCTTCCATTCCTGGTGGGAGCATTTCTTCAATGAGTATTTCTAAAAGTGAAAATGCAGCCAGACTTACAGTCAGCACCTCTTCCTCTCCGAGCAACATTTACGTCTACAATTTCGAATCAGGAGATTTGAAAAAGCTCACCAACACCTTGAATGCTGAAATAAATCCCGATGATTTGGTAGAAGGAAAGGTTGTGAGATTCGCATCGTTTGATGGACTTGAAATTCCAGCTATCTACTACGAGCCAAAAGGTGCCTCAAAGGATAATAAAGTACCAGCATTAGTGCGTGTCCACGGCGGACCAGGTGGTCAATCCAGGCTCAACTACAACGCATTGAATCAATATTTGGTAAATCAAGGTTATGCGATACTCGCTGTAAATAACCGCGGAAGTGGTGGTTATGGAAAGATTTTCAATCATCTGGATGATCAGAATCATGGAGAGAAAGATCTTCAGGATTGCGTTTCGGGGAAAGATTTTCTAGCCTCTACGGGAGTTATCGATATGGACAAAGTCGGGATACTCGGCGGATCCTACGGTGGATACATGACAATGGCCGCTCTTGCTTTTGAGCCAGAGGCATTTAACGTTGGTGTCAATATTTTCGGTGTGACGAACTGGTTACGGACACTTAAGTCAATACCTGCTCACTGGGAAAGTTTTAAGAAAGGACTTTACGATGAAATGGGTGATCCGTACACTGAAGATTCGGTGAGACTGTATAACATATCCCCTCTGTTTCATACACAAAATGTAACCAAGCCCCTGATTGTGCTGCAAGGAGCAAATGACGTTCGCGTACTTCAAGTTGAATCTGATGAAATCGTAGCTGGTGTAAAAGCCAATGGGGTACCAGTAGAATACATCGTGTTCGATGACGAAGGTCATGGGTTTAGGAAGAAGGAAAATGAAATTGAAGGGTACGGTAAGATCAAAGTATTTCTAGATAAATATCTAAAAGAAACTGAGCAGTCGGACTAAATGGAGCGAACGAAATGGGTAGAGCGTTCATTTGATTTCGACTTTCCTGAAGGGATTTTGTCAAGTATCCTTGAGCGACTCAGAGGAACGGAACATAGAATGAGGGTGATGACACGAAATCTTTCCGAGCTGGAAACATCAGCGAGAACAAATGACAAATGGAGTGTTAAAGAGCAGATTGGCCATCTTGTAGATTTGGAGGATTTACATATCTCCAGGCTTGAGCAGATGATTGCCAGAAAACCTGAGCTAACTGCTGCAGATATGGCGAATAGGATGACCGAACAGGCGAGTCATAACGAAAAATCCATCGAATCGCTTATCGAAGACTTTGCCACTAAGCGGAAGGTCTTCATTGACCTTTTAGATTCCATGGATGATGAAACACAGTTATTCAGTTCCCTTCACCCACGTTTGAATGTTAAAATGCGTCCAATTGATGTCGCTTTTTTTACAGCGGAGCACGATGATCATCATTTGGCAAGTGTGCGAGAGATCATTGAAAGGCAAAGTTCCTAAATCACCAACTCGCTGTACGCTCCTTTCACATAAACCTGACATTGAATAATCTCGCGAAGCACGTGCGGTTTCAATAGCGGTTTTCCCATGAAAACTCTTCCGACTTCCTGAATACCCTCAATAATGGAAGGATGTGGATGAATCAGCTCGGCAAGTTCTATTATGCTCTTGTCCTGAGAAATCAGCAAGGCCACCGCCTGTATCGCACTGGAAGCGTGCTCACCAACCACCCGCATGCCCAGTATATTTAGTTTTTCATCGTTGGTAACCAGAATCTTAATAAAGCCCTGGGTAGTTCTCATAGCTGTCGCTCTGGGAATGCATCCATAGTCGAGACTTACAACCTTATAGTCAAAACCTGCTTGCTTTGCCTGGATTTCGTTCATACCAACCCCAGCTACCTCAGGGTCTAGAAACATGATCGTGGAGATGTTCTTATAAATAAGAGGTTGTTCCGGTTTGCCAAAAATCCGCTCTATAGCATATCTTCCCTCCAACTCCCCAACATTTACGAGTGAAATGTCAGCCGTGATATCCCCCACAGCATAGATATTTGGGACAGTAGTCTGAGTAAGATCGTCTTTGATTCCTCTATCATCCACCTCCACGTCAATTCCGTCAGCTATTAAATTGTCGTATTGTGGCACTCGGCCTACCGACACCAATGCTTTCTCGACTTTGAAGGTTTCCTTTTTCCCGTCCGTGTACTCTAGGTCATATACAACTTCTCCACCTTCTACTTTCATCTCCATCAGCTTGGAATTCCTATGGATCAGCACTCCCTTCTTTTCAAGGTTTTTCTCAATCACGCGAACGACATCTTCATCTTCGAAAGGCAAGATTCGATCTCCCTTATCAATGAGGTGCACCTTCGTCTTACCAAAGTTTGAGAATATGGTTGCGAATTCACAGCCGATTACCCCAGCTCCCACAATCACAATCGATTTTGGAAATGAGGTCAGATTGTCTAATCCATCACTTGTGAAAACAGTTTTTTCGTCAATTGGTAGGTGTGACAATTTTCTTGGGATACTTCCAGTAGCCAAAATGATGTACTCAGCCTCAACCGTTTCAGATCCCTTCTCGTTTACAATTTCTACTTCATTTTTTCCAACAACCTTCCCTTTACCCTTTCTAAATTCAAACAGTTCACTGCCTGAACTTTGGTTCATTCTGTCCATGTGACTGGTTAGAAGGTTAAATCGGGAATCAACAGCAGACATGACTTCATCTCGGACTTTTGAATAAACAAAGCCGTTCGAGCCTAGATTAAATGCCTTGCTGTGCAGATTTATCATTCGAGCCTCTCGCGAGATCTCCCACCAGGTCTTACTCCACAAGGCTCCTTGATGAATCCCGGCTCCTCCCAATTTATCTTTCTCTATTAGCAGGACTGACTTTTTGAAATCCAGAGCGCGCATGGCGGAAGCGTACCCTGCTGGGCCTCCACCGATCACGCAAACGTCAAATTTTTTCATGACCAGGCGAGTTGGTTTCCATAAAGATAAGGTTTTGTAAGGTTCTGAGGAAGAATGTAGGTGAGAGCCTAATAAACAAAAAGGGTGAAGATTCATTGCTGAATTTCACCCTTTCAATTTTGTAACTACCGTAGTACTCACAAAACTCCAAATTACTGTTTAGATTCCCTTCGACTCCGTCACTTCCAGTTGCCCTTCCGTCCGGTCTGTCGTCACAGTCGTTCAAGCTTCGCCGAATCAAACCGAGATTTAATCCGACTTCCCTTTGATTGACTGGAAACTTGCGTTTCGGTTTCCTATCCCTCGTTTGGTAATACTAAGGTATCCTCTAATTTTACAATTGCAAACTTTGTAACTACCTAGTTATCAACAAGTTTTGAACCTACTTATACCCTACTTATAAACAGGTTTATCCACATTTCCGACGAATAGCAGCCGTACATCTAGGCCAATAGATTAACTCTATCAGCAAGTAGCTCTTTGACTAGTGGAATTGATTCGTACAACTGCTCGTAAGACTCCGTAATGAAGTACTCTTTTTGAAAAACATCCTTTCGATACGGCGTCTCTAGCATGTGCCCAATATCAAAGGAATGTTTTGGTGGCTCGTCACTTAGGGAAAATTGGGTCTCTCCCGCCGATGAAAGAATCCCAGCACCATAGATTCTAACTCCATTGGTTTGGCGAATCAACCCAAACTCAACAGTAAACCAGTAAACTCTTGAGAGCAATTGGATCGCTTCATCGTTTCCCACATACTCCAGACCAATCTTACTCAGCTCTTCCAGAAAGTTGACAAAATGTTGATTGGTGAGCAGTGGCACGTGCGCAAACACATCGTGAAACATATCAGGCTCTTCCAGATAGTCCAACTGCTTCATTTTTCGAAGCCAGGTTGTAGCTGGAAATCGTTTGTTCGCCATTAGCTCAAAGAATGTATAGTCCGGAACGATTCCAGGCACCACGGCCAATTGCCATCCTGTCGTTTCTTTGAGTATTGCATTCGTTTGCTGGAAATTCGGAATAAGTCCAGTTTCAAAATCAGCTATTTTCAGGCCTTCATTGTAGGCATCGCAAGCATGCGTTGGAAATTGTTTCATCTGTCTGTCAAACAGGATTTTCCATACGTCAAAGTCTTCTTGCGTGTAATGTTCGTAGATCTGTTTCATGATTTTTTGGCTACTGGCTAGCCTTCTGTGATGTCCTTTAGTTGATTTAGTTTCTTTATCAAGCGAGCGCTTTCACCAAAGTCTAGCGTTTGCTGGCCATCAGAATATGCCTCTTCTGGTTTGGTGTGAATCTCAAAAATTACTCCATCGGCACCTGCCACGGTGGATGCCATTGCGATGGGCTCCACATAATCTCTAATACCAACACCGTGAGAGGGGTCTGCAATAACTGGTAGATGCGACTTCTCTCTCAAAATTGGAATGGCGTTAATATCAAAGGTGTTTCTAGAAGCACGCTCATAGGTCCTAATTCCTCGTTCGCACAACAGCAATCGTTCATTGCCTCCAGAGAAGACATATTCCGCACTGTGAAGTAATTCGTCAATGGTTCCTGAAATACCTCGTTTAATCATTACGGGCTTGTCTACTTGTCCCAGCGCATCCAGTAAATTGTAATTTTGCGTGTTTCGGGCACCTACCTGATACATATCTACATACTCATCCATTTCCTCTATCTGCGAGACTTGCATCACTTCTGTGACGATCTTGATACCATTTTCTCTCGCGAGTTTGTGCCACATCTTCAACCCATCAATACCCAATCCGCGAAATGAATACGGAGAGCTACGTGGCTTAAAAACACCACCGCGCATAATCTTCACATTATTCTTCTTTAAAAAGTCAATGGTGTCCTGAATATTATCCTCTCCTTCTATGCTACAAGGTCCTGCCATCACAGCGAATGCTCCATCTCCGATCTTTACATCATCCCCAAGATCTATCTGCGTTCGGTTCACCTTCCATTTTCTGGAAACCAGTTTGTAGTCATCTGATACAACATGTATGTCCTTGATTCCCTTGATGCGTCCAATGTTCCGAATGTCAAAGGCTTTCTTACCAGTTCCGATAAGGTACTCCCCATATTGCGTCCGCACCGAGGTGGTCTTATATTTTAGTTCCTTCAGGTGGCTCTCAACCGAACCTCTCACTTCCTTGTCAATTCCCTTTTCTAATTGAATAATCATTATGTTCTTATTGAATGTATAAAGTCTCTGATCCCTTTATTGGAGGCATCCTTTTTTAATTGACTGACAAACGCACTTCCAATGATTGCCCCTTCGGCGTATTCGCAGGCATTGTGAAAAGTTTGACTATTCGAGATCCCAAAACCGATAAGCTTAGGGCTTTTCAATTTCATTTCTCTAATTCGTTTGAAATAGTCAAGCTGCCCATCTTGAACCTCCGATTTGGCACCAGTAACACCTGCAGATGAAACCATGTACACAAACCCTTTAGACTTTTCGTCTACCTCCTTAATCCTCTCAGGACTCGTGTTTGGGCTTACTAGAAATATGTTTGCAAGATTTGCTTTCTCAAAATGCATAGCATAGTGCTCCTCGTACTCTTGAATTGGAAGGTCGGGTATGATCGTTCCGTCTATCCCAACTTCCGAACATCTGCGGCAGAAATTCTCAATCCCAAACTGAATAATAGGATTCACATACCCCATCAGCAAGACGGGAATTTGGACATTGCTCCTCAGTTCTTTTAACTGCTCAAAAAGTAGAGAGAGTGTCATCCCATTCTCAAGTGCGCACTTGGAGCTATCCTGAATCGTTGGGCCGTCAGCGACAGGATCAGAAAACGGAATTCCAATCTCTAACATATCCGCGCCACTCTCTTCCAGAGCACGAGCAACCCTGACCGTATCATTCAACTGCGGAAATCCGGCGGTGTAGTAGATGTTGAGGACTTTTTCTCTTTCATGAAAAGCTCCCTCTATTCTACGCATTGTCAATTCTTCATTCTCCATTTAAAATCGCCTAATACTTTCCCCATTTGATGTATGTCTCCAAGTCTTTGTCTCCACGACCAGAAAGGTTGATCACCACAACATCATTTGCTTCAAAATCCATTTTTTTCAAGACTGCCAATGCATGAGCTGACTCTATCGCCGGGATGATTCCTTCTAATTTGCTTAACTCAACTCCAGCAAGCATCGCTTCTTCATCTGTGATTGCATGAAAAGACGCTCTCTCAGAATCATACAAGTGCGCATGCAGAGGCCCAATGCCGGGATAGTCCAGTCCTGCAGAAACGCTATACGGTTCGATAATTTGTCCATCGTCCGTTTGCATCAGCAGCGTTTTGCTTCCATGTAGTACACCAGACTTTCCGATGAACGTGGTAGCTGCAGATTTGTCCGTCTCTACTCCCATTCCAGCCGCTTCGGCAGAAATCAATTTCACCGCAGGTTCATCTAGAAAATGATAGAATGCGCCTGCGGCATTGCTTCCACCTCCTACACAGGCGATCACGTAATTTGGTGAGGAGATTCCTTCAGCACTGCTAAGCTGACTTTTGATCTCTTCACTAATTACTGATTGAAATCGCGCAACCATATCGGGGTATGGATGAGGACCTACAACTGAACCAATAATGTAATGTGTGTCATCGGGATGATTGATCCAATGTCGCATCGCTTCATTGGTTGCATCCTTAAGTGTCTTGCTTCCTGAAGTTGCTGGCCTTACTTCCGCTCCCAGGATTTTCATGCGTTCAACATTTGGCTTTTGTCTGGCCATATCGATTTCGCCCATGTACACCACGCATTCCAAACCCATCAAAGCGCAGACCGTCGCGGTAGCAACTCCATGCTGGCCCGCGCCCGTTTCAGCAATGATTTTATCTTTTCCCAATCGCTTCGCTAACAGAATTTGACCAATGGTATTATTGACCTTGTGAGCTCCAGTGTGGCACAGGTCCTCTCTTTTCAAGTAGATCTTCGAACCGTACTTGTCTGACAATCTACTTGCAAAATAAAGTGGAGTGGGTCTACCCACATACGTTTTTAGGAGGTGATCGAACTCTGCTTGAAAGTCCAGTGAACTAATAATGTCCAAGTAATTTATCCTTAGTTCCTCTACGTTAGGATAGAGCATTTCAGGAATGTATGCTCCACCAAAACTTCCATAGTAACCTAAGTTATCAACGCTAAATTTGCTCATATTCGCTCTTTTAATTGCCTTAGCATATTGATATTCTTCATTCCAGGCGATACTTCGAATTTGCTATTTACATCAATGCCGACAAGTTTTTCCAGTCTCAGACCTTTGATCTCTTCCATGTCGTCTTTGGTTATCCCCCCACTTAAGAGAAAAGGGGTTTCCAGGTTGTAGTTTTTCAAGATTGACCAGTCAAAATGACGTCCAGATCCTCCATATTCAGGAGTTGCCGTATCAAACAGAAAGTAGTCGGAAAACTCACTAAACTTCGGAAGAGAGTATGGCAAACTGTCGAGCAATCGAAAAACCTTTATGATTCCAACCCCTTTCTCTTTTAGGTTTTTTGAAAAACTTAAGTCTTCATCTCCGTGGAGCTGTACATAATCCAACCCCAGTTTGTCTCGAAGTTTTAGAATGTTATCTATGGACTCATTTACAAACACGCCCACTTTCTTAATACTGATCGGAATTCTGGAAAAAAGATCTTCGTCAGGCTCCGAAATAAACCGCGGAGATTTCCCATAGAAGATAAATCCCATAAAATCTGGTTGCTGTTTGATCAGTTGCTTGATGTTCTCCGGATTTTTCATTCCACAGACCTTTAGCTTTAGCTTGCTCATCTCAATTGATTGATAAATTCCATTGCAGCTTTCTCCGGACGCCCATGGCTCATGAAGGTCTCTCCTATCAAGAACCCCTCGAAACCATAAGTTCTAAGTTCTTTCACACTATTCGGATCTGACAATCCGCTCTCAGATACTTTAACAAACTCGGAGGGAATGCTCTCAGCTAATTCTTTCGAGACGCTAATGTCTGTTTCGAAAGTCCTTAGATTTCTGTTATTCACTCCAACCAAATTCACATGATCTCCAACGGAGCGATTAATCTCTTCTTCATCATGAACTTCTAGCAGCACCTCCATTCCTAAACTTTGCGCTAACCTTCCTAGTTTCTCTAGCTCTTTTTTGTCTAGGATAGCAGCTATCAACAAAATAACGTCAGCTCCAATCGACTTAGATTCAATGACCTGATATTCATCAATGATGAAATCCTTTCTAAGAATGGGACAAAAATTGAAAGCCCTAGCCTCTTTTAGATCTTCGGAAGATCCACCGAAAAATTCATTGTCTGTCAGAATGGATAGACCTGAAGCGCCCGCTTGCATGTATCCTATGGAAGTCTTCTCGATCGAGACATGCTTGTTTATGATTCCTTTCGATGGCGATTTTCTTTTTATCTCTGCAATAATCCCTGACTTGTCCTCGCGTTGAATATACTTTTTCAGTGAAACAGGTTGGCCTTCAAAGTAGATCTCCTTCTCTAGCAACTTAACAGGATATAGTTCCTTTTGAGAGGCTATCTCTTTTCTTTTATGCGCAACGATTTTCTCAAGTATGTCCATTAGTTATTAACTGTAATAAATTTCTTAAATGCATGTAGGGCTTTCCCTGAAGTCAGGGAAATTCTGGCTTCTTCGATACCATCGGTCATTGAAATCCCCTTGACTGTAGATATTGCTAATCCCGCGTTCGCAAGAACAGCATTCGTCTGTGCTTTGGTTCCTGTATTGCCAATCACTGATTTGAAGATTGCTGTCGAGTCTTCAATTGTTTCGCCACCATGTAGTGCTTCCTGTTCCAGTTTAGGAAGCAGCAAGTCCGCTGGCGAAACCAAGGCTTCTTTTCTATTAGATATCAGCTTGAACTCACTTGTCAAAGAAATTTCATCGTACCCGTCCAAGGAATGAACAATTGAAAAATTCTTATCTGTGTTCTGGTAGAGGTATCCATAGAGTCGAGCCAACTCCAAGCTGAACACTCCGACTAACTGATTGGGTGGGAACGAAGGATTCACCATTGGTCCGAGCATATTAAAAAATGTCTTCACCCCTAGTTCCTTGCGGATGGGACCCACATTTTTCATCGCGGGATGGAAAAGTGGCGCATGCATAAAACAAATTCCGGATACATCAATCGATCGCTTCATTTGCGAGACGTCTCCCGAAAACTTGCAGCCTAGAGACTCAAGAACATTCGAAGAACCGCTCACGGACGAAACTCCATAATTCCCATGTTTTGCTACATTAACTCCAGCACCTGCTACTACGAAGGATGAGATCGTGGAAATGTTAAATGTGTTTTTGCTGTCGCCGCCTGTTCCACAGACATCAATTGCATTGTATCCTTCCAAATCCACTGGCACACATAGCTCAAGCATTGCATCTCGAAAGCCTTCGAGCTCCTCAACTCGAATCGCACGCATCAGATAGATGGTCAGGAAAGCCGCTACTTGACTGTTGTTAAACTGTCCAGTTGCCAGTCCAGTCAACACTTCTTTGGATTCGACCTTCGTCAGTGTCTGATTTTGGATTAACCTGTTTAGTATGCCTTTCATAGTTTCAACCAGTTTTGGATCATTTTTTCACCATATTTCGTCATGATGGATTCAGGATGAAACTGCACTCCTCTCACACAGTACTCTTTGTGTCGGATGGACATTATGTTTCCGTTTTCAGCAACACTTGTTACCTCTAGATCGGAGCTTAGGGATTCCTTTTTGATCACCCATGAATGATATCGACATGCCTTGAAGGATTTTGGGATTCCCCGAAACAGTTCATCATCTCCAGCAACTTTTACCTCCGTTACCACCCCATGATAGACTTGTGGTAAGTTGAAGAGTTCACATCCGAACGCTTCTCCGATGCCCTGGTGGCCGAGGCAGACGCCAAGTATGTTTTTCGTGGCAGCGTACTTTTGAATCACTTGAGGCATCAAGCCAGCATCTGCCGGCAAGCCAGGCCCAGGAGATAAGAGAATGTGATCATAATCATTTACAAGATCGAGCTCGAACTGGTCGTTTCTCACAATTTTCAAATCATCTTTCAAACCCAAATCCCGGAGAATGTGAACGAGGTTGTAGGTGAATGAATCGTAGTTATCTATGACTAAAACCTTCTTCATATTTTTTCCGCTTCTTCTATTGCTTTCTTTAGAGCTCCAACTTTATTGTAGACTTCCTGTAGTTCGCTTTCTGGCTTTGACTGTGCGACCACTCCTGCTCCTGCTTGAAAGCGCAGTACATTATTCCTGCTCATGAAACTTCGAATCATAATGGCATGATTGAAATTTCCTTTGAAATCCATAAAGCCAACTGCCCCTCCATAGTATCCACGTGATTGTTGTTCATTTTCCTCGATTATTTGCATTGCTCTGATCTTAGGCGCGCCAGACAACGTACCCGCTGGAAAAGACTCAGCTACGATATCCATAAAGGTGGAATTCTCTTTGATATCCCCAGTGACCTTTGACACCATGTGAATCACATGCGAATAGTACTGAATTTCCTTGTACGTTTCCACCTTTACGTTGTCACAGCTGTGGCTCAAATCGTTTCGCGCAAGATCTACAAGCATTACATGCTCCGAGTCTTCCTTTGGATCTTTTTTTAGTTCTTCCGCAAGGAGCGCGTCTGCAGCGTCGTTGCCTGTACGTTTGAAAGTTCCCGCAATCGGGTAAATCGTCGCTTTGTCATCCTTGAGCACAATTTGAGCTTCTGGAGATGAACCGAAAATTCGGTGGCTACCATAGTCAAAATAAAAAAGGTATGGTGAAGGATTAATGGATCGCAGTGCCCGATACACTTGAAAATCGTCGCCTTGATAGGCAGCTTCAAATTTCCTGGATAAAACCACCTGGAAAACATCTCCGACATGGCAATGATCGATTCCTTTTTTCACCATATTGAGATAGTTCTCGTCGGTGATGCTTGAGGAAATTCTTCCATTGGTTCTAAATGGATATCCTGGTAAGTTCTGCTGCTGAATCAATGAAAACACTTCCCGAAACAGCGCATCGTCTGGCTTGTCCACATATGACTCGATTACGTGGCACTCATTTTTGAAATGGTCAAATGCAATAATGAATTGGAACAATGTGTAGTGGGCAATCGGAATATCCTGCGATACATTTTTCAAATGGATGCCTTCAAAATGTTGGATTGCATCGTAGTTAAAATATCCAAACAGTCCGGAACGGATATAACCGCCTTCGTTCCGTTCATTTTCAAAGGATGTGGTAAAAGAAACAATTTGCTCCTTTAGATCTTTTAACTCATCGTTCCTTACCTCCTTCGACGGCATTTTGAGCTTCACCTCATTTCCTTGTGCCTTGAAGAAAGCCAATGGCGAACTGCAGATGTACGAGAAACTGTTATCTGTTCCATGGTAATCTGAACTCTCCAATAGGAAGGAGTTTGCGAATCGATCTCGCAGCTTCAAATAAGCACCCACAGGAGTTATAGTATCAGCTAAAAGCCTTTCTTGTCTTGTATTTATTGGTATTTTCCCCATCGTCTAAAAACAAAAAACCCGCCAACAGGCGGGTTTTTTTATATCGTTTGACATACTGTGACCTGTTAGCAAAGACGTTCGCTAATCCACCACCAATATGTTCTGTTGTTCATCATTTGAATGCGAAGCAAAGACAATTCACTTGAAAAAACAATACCGTCTGGCATAATTTTGAAACTTTTCTTTATTTAATAATGTAAGAAACTTAATAATGATCGTTTTTCACTTTTAGCCTAACTTTCCGTCATGTTATCCACAGAAGACCAAATTAGTGTTTTAGTACATCTCTCAAAGGCAGATAAAGTCATTGCCGAAGAAGAATATCGATTGATCATCCAAGTAGCCGAGGGATTGGGGATGAGTAATGATGAAGCTGCTAGAATCATCAATGACCCGAATCCGATCCCGAAGATGAAGGACTTACCGCCAGATGAAAAATTCGAGTACCTATATAACGTAGTAAGGCTCATGAAAGCAGATGGCAAGATCCATCAAAAAGAAGTATCCTTTTGCGAAAAACTTGCATTCAAACTCGGATACAAACCAGGTGTCATTTCTGAATTATCTGCCTACATATACAGGGACCCGAACATCAACACCAATCGAGCGTACCTTAGAACGATTGTGGATCAGCACTTGATTCCGATGAATGAGCAAAGAGATTAGGTGCTTACTCAAGCAGTCTTCCTGGTAATCTATGTAGTGAGATAGTAACCAGATGTCAGCTACAGCACCCGTCTATAATTAAATCAGAATTGCTTCAGAATTTTGTTAGAAATTGCGACAAATTCTTTCTTCGAGAGAAAACTAGAAGGCTTAATAATCTAAGAAATGTCCTGTAGGGTAAAGGCAGTAATTGCCATTTTTTTTCTCTCCACTTCCATAGCTTACTCGCAGAACCTTCAAGGCGAGGCAGAGTATAACGTTAGCCGGGCAAATTCCCCGATAGTAGTTGACGGAATTTTGGATGAAGAGACTTGGAAGGCCGCAAGTCGATCTGGCAGCTTTTACCAATCATTCCCAACAGACACACAGCTTGCGCAAGACTCGACAGAGTTCATGGTTTCTTACGATGATCAAAATATTTATGTCGCAGTAATTTGCTACGATTACCTACCAGGTAAACCAATCACAAGTACTTTAAAAAGAGATTTTGATTGGAGAAGGAATGATAATATCAGCTTCTACCTTGATCCCTACAATGACAGATCTAATGGGTTTACATTCCAGGTTACCGCTGACAATGTCCAGAGAGAAGGGCTTGTAATCCTCGGTGGAGAAGTTCAGGACGACTGGGATAACAAGTGGTTCAGTGCGGTGACCAAGGGCGAAAATGCCTGGTATGTTGAGATGGCTATTCCTTACAAGAGCATTAGGTATAACAGTGTTCCCGAGTGGAATATTCAGTTTATTCGGAATAATCAAAAACGAAACGAACGATCTTCATGGATACGTGTTCCACAGCAATTTCGAGCAAGTGATATGATCTATTCTGGAAAAATGAAATGGGACGTACCCCCGCCGAAGGCTGGAACTAATGTGGCCTTGATTCCTTATATAAGTGGAAGTGTAGGTAAAAATCATGAGGAAGATGAATCTACCGTTTCACAGGGAGAAGTTGGTTTCGATGCTAAAATCGGCCTTACCAATTCTATTAATCTAGACCTTACCTACAACCCCGATTTCTCACAAGTTGAGGTAGATCAGCAAGTAACCAACTTGCAACGATTTGAAATTTCATTTCCAGAAAGGCGCCAATTCTTCCTAGAAAATCAAGATCTATTTGCTGAAAATGGTTTTAGGACGTCAAGGCCCTTTTTCTCCCGGCGGATCGGCATTCAAGGGTCTGGAAGTACACAGCGAAATGTTCCCATTCTGGGCGGAGCCAGGATCAGTGGAAAAATTGGGAAAAAGTGGAGAATTGGTGTTTTGAATATGATAACCGATGAAGACAAGACTGCCGATGAAACCTCTCCCGCCCAAAACTACTCAGTAGCTGTCGTCGAGCGACAGATCTTCAGGCGTTCCCGCATCAGTGGAGTTTTTGTAGGAAGAACAAATCTTG
>JBDWQX010000097.1:0-14564 GCA_039986395.1 Cyclobacteriaceae bacterium | reverse complement strand
TCTGGATTGGTCAAGGTATGCTCCCGATCCAAGTTTGTTAGCCAGCTCAATGCTTCATTCACATCCCCAGAAGTAATGACCATAAGTTGAAGAAAAATATTCAGCAAATTGTCAAAGGCATTCTTTTCAGGATCCTTCTCTGGAATGTACTCTGTAAACCGATATCCGATCATAACGTTAACTTAACTAAAAACAGACACGAAAGATTTCCGAAATCGAGAAAAGCTGCAGAGTTTTTTAAATTTTGAACTAAATTAACAGACAATTACTGCCAAGTATGCCAGGTCGAAAACCCATATTTGCTACGCTTGTTACTGACATCTATACCTTCACGAGGGATAGCATGTTCAAGGTTTTTCTTGAGCCAGCCTCGCACGAGGATCGAAGAGAAAAGGAAGAGAAAAAGAAAAAAAAGGAATAAACTTTCCACAGCACTTTTTCTTAGATCTCTTAAAAGTCAAAACACAAAATTCAGATAAATATCAAAGCGGAAATTCAAAAATTTCAAGCCAACTGAAGTTTGAAACTTGATTTTTCAAAATTGGAATTTATTTGTCTTTTTGGAATTTGTGATTTTGAAAATGTGCGATTGTTGAGACCATACATGATGAGCAGATCCTCAAAGTGGCATTTTACTCTAACGTTTCCGTCATTGATTCTTTGTGTTTCTTCAGAACGGATTCATAAAAGTTTTCGTACATCGGCAGCACCTTCTCAATATCAAATTCTTTAGCTCTATTCAGTGCCCCTTCTTTGAATCTTCCTAAATGCTTGTTATCCAACACATGGATCGCCTTCTCCACCATACCATCGATATCACCAACCTCACAGACGTAACCAGATACGCCATCCTTGTTCAGTTCAGGTAGTCCGCCTGCATTTGTAGATATGACTGGTACTTCGCATGCCATCGCTTCCAAAGCTGCTAAGCCAAAGCTCTCTTTTTCTGACGTCATCAAGAACAAATCGCTTACTGACAGCACTTCAGCTACTGCCTGCAATTTTCCCAGGAATCGAATATCCTCGGTACAAATTTCTTGTGCATTTTCCTCCATCTTTTTCCGCTCTGGTCCATCTCCAATTAGGAGAAGTTTAGACGGTACCACTTTTTTCAATTCACAGAATATTTTTAGTACATCATCGACACGTTTGACCTTACGGAAATTGGAGGTGTGGACGATTAGTTTTTCACCATTTGGACAAATCGCTTTCTTGAAATGTTCTTTTTCATGCTTCTTGAATCTACTCAAATCAATGAAATTCGGTATCACCTCTATATCTCTGGTAATGTCGAAATGATCCAAAGTTGCCTTTTTTAAGTCTTCAGAAACAGCAGTTACCCCATCTGATCTATTTATTGAGAAAGTTACCACCGGCTCATTCGCAGAGTCTTTGCCTACAATTGTAATATCTGTCCCATGCAGTGTCGTAATGAAAGGAATTTCATAGCCTTTCTCCTTTAAGATTTGCTGCGCCATAAATGCCGCGGAAGCGTGCGGTACTGCGTAATGAACGTGTAATAAATCAAGCTTTTCTTTTATCACTACATCCACCATTTTGCTAGACAAGGCAAGTTCGTATGGGGGGTACTGAAAAAGTGGGTAAGAATTGACATTTACTTCGTGATAGTGAAGATTTTGCTCAAAAAAGTCAAGCCTGGTAGGCTGTGAATATGTAATAAAATGAACATCATGACCTTTGCCTGCCAAGGCCATACCCAATTCTGTAGCTACGACACCACTACCGCCGTACGTCGGGTAACAAACAATTCCTACCTTCATTTCTTTGAATTTGTTCTTTGCAAGTTATTAACCCAATATGATCCGAATTGGTTTCGCTATCAATTATTCATTGATAATTGACTCGTAGATGACATCATGTATTTCGGTTCGAATATTGAGTTCCATGAGTTTATCGTTTTTCGAATCTGGATAAATTCGGTTGGAAAGGAAAACATAAATCAGGTCCTCCTCAGGGTCCGACCAAACCATGGTTCCAGTGAACCCTGTGTGGCCAAAACTGGAGTCACTTGCCCGGTAAGAGGCGCCATCTCTTTTCCAATCCTTTTTGTCCCAACCTAAGCCTCTGCGATTATTTCTAAAGTAGCGAGCATTGAAAAGGTCAAGCGTCTCCTCAGTTAAATATTGCTTGCCTGAATAGTATCCTCCATTGGAAAGCATATACATCATCTTAGCCAAATCTGTTGCGTTGGAGAAAAGACCTGCATGACCCGATACTCCACCAAAAATATGTGCATTGCGATCATGTACTTCTCCCCAGACCTGATCCTCGCGGAAAAGCCTGTCGTATTCGGTCGGTGCAATGTTGGTTAGTGAAAACCCTTTAGCTCTTGGATTAAAACCAATGTTTAATCCCATTGGAGCGTAGAAGTTCTCCTCCAAAAACTGATCAAAAGGCTGCTCTGCAACAGTTTCGACAAGCATGTGCAAAATCATATAGCCTAAGTCACTGTATAGGTACCTTTTCGGATGATCGGTAAGGCTAGAATTTCTAAGCCAGCTTTTAAGTGAGTCCTGCATGCTCGGGTGATATTCAATCCCATACGACCGTACATCGTTCGCCTCATCTTCTTCTGTCTTATAAAAGAATGAATTCAGCCGGTCTCCATTCATCGCACGCTTCCAAAATGGAATGTAAGACCTAATTCCTCCGTTATGAGCAAGCAGTTGCTTAATGGTCACATGCGACTTGTTCGAACCCATAAAATCAGGCAGATGTTTTCCGATAGGATCATCCAACAGAATTTTCCCCTGATCTATCAGAAGAGCTATTGCCGGCAAAGTAGCAATCACTTTTGTCACAGAGGCCAGATCATAGAGTGTAGAATTCTCCACCATCTTTAGGCTATCGTATGTAAAGTGTCCATATGATTTTTCGAAAACCACCGACCCATTTTTAACCACTGATAATTGACATCCTGGTGTTGCAAACTTTTCAATTCCAACTTTGGCGATGTCGGCAACCCACTCTATCTCGTTGGTCATGCCCTCAAACTGTGTCGTAGAGTACCCGACAACTCCCTGTTGCGGAATTTTCTTTACTCCCTCCGTCACAGTTCTACCTGAAACTTCTAAAGCACCAAAAAGTATCTTTGAGATAACAATCTCATCATTTTCAAACCTTCCAGGCACCAAAATCGCCGAATTCCTAATCGATTCTTCAGAATCCATGAAGTCGATAATAATTTCATTTCCAAATAGTTTTCCTTCAAAGCCATCCCTCCGATCGAGTATGATTGGAAGCTCTTCCACCTGCAGACGATCATGGACGGTCACATAGTCAGATAGTCTTCGTCTCAGTTTTTCATCCTTACCTCGATAGATTACTGCTTCACTCTTCAAAGGCAGTCGATCTTCTTGGTCAATCGCTATAATTCCTTTCTTGAAAATTCTACGGGTTAAAGATTCAGGCAATGCTCGTGTGGGGGTAAATTCTGCTACAGCTTCAATACCATCATAAAATGACTTTTCGAAATTCAAACCAGCCGCCTTGCTCCATTTATTGAGCTTTTTTGAGTTGTAAGATTGTGTTGAAACCCAAACGACAGGATAACCTGCCTTCAACTCTTTTTTTGATTCTGGAAGGTTCCCCGAAATGCTACTTCTCCTTAAAAAGAAAAATGGCGACAGACTGTTTGCTCGCTCAATGACCTCTTTTTCAAAAATCGAGAATCCCGATGTATCTGGTAACACCAAGTGCTTAAAGCCAATGGTACGGCCATGGTTTTCCAGAAAACGGAAATAGTCATCGATGACAGAATCGTCCGAGATTGCTGATAAGTACTTAATATTTGGTAGTGCTATTCCATTGCTGGGATTGGGGTCCATTTGCCGATCCAACTGTAACACGACACGATAATTGCTGTCATTGGAAAATTGCTGAATCGACGGCTCCCACTTTGAAAAGTAGATGGTTGCCTGCTCTTTCTTGTTGAGCGATTTGTAAAAAGTAGCTCCATCATACCATATAATAGCATCTGGCCCTTTTTCTTCGGCGAAAGAAAGAGATATTGAAATGACCAAGGCGATGGAACAAATACTCCTCATTAAATCTTAAATTTGAACAATTTTATTCTTATGTCGTGTTCAATTACACAACATTTTACTCAATAATTACACCTAATGCGATTTCCATCTCTTTTTAGACTTCCGAGATACCAGCAGTTTGACATCAAACCTAGGTACTACGATCCGATCAAGGAAGAGATAAAAGAACGTACAGAGAGAATTAAACGAGGCTTAAACACTTCAGATGCGGAAGACTACCGTCCGGCGCATATTAGCTTCAAAAGAAAAACAAAATCAGCTCCAATTACATCAATGCTTCAATTGCTTATTGCTGTGATTTTATGCTTGTTGATATTAGGTTGGCTGCAGTTTGGGAATGAGATTTTCTACTACATACTCTGGATAATCGTTCCTGGCTACCTTTTCTATCGACTTAGATCCTTGAGGAAGCGAAAATGAGTGATGTCATTCACTTGCTACCAGACAGCATCGCCAATCAAATTGCTGCGGGCGAAGTTGTCCAAAGGCCTGCATCTGTTGTAAAGGAGATGTTGGAAAATAGCGTAGATGCAGGAGCGAGTAGTATTCAACTCATTGTAAAGGATGCTGGGAAATCTCTTATTCAAGTAGTTGATGATGGAGCGGGAATGAGTTTGACAGATGCCAGAATGAGTTTTGAGCGTCATGCCACCTCGAAAATCAGAACTTCTGAGGATCTCTTCAAAATCATGACATTGGGTTTTCGCGGTGAGGCTCTTGCCTCCATCGCAGCGGTAGCTCAAGTAGAAATGAAGACGAAAAGGGAAGGTGAGGAGTTAGGGACGCTACTTCAAATTGAATCTTCAGAGGTAAAAAAACAGGAGCCTGTCGCTAGCTCAAAGGGGACTTCTATTTCTGTGAAGAACCTCTTTTACAACGTCCCAGCTAGGAGAAATTTTTTAAAGTCAAACCCTGTTGAGCTACGCCACATCAATGATGAATTCCAACGCGTGGCACTCGCGAATCCTGAAATCAAATTTTCCCTGGTGCAAAATGATCTGGAGGCGTTCAAACTTGATTCAGGGAAACTAAGCAAACGTATTGTTCAGCTCTTTGGCAAAAACTATAATCAACAGTTAATCCCTTGTCAGGAAGAGACTCCACTCCTAAAAATCAGTGGTTACATAGGCAAACCAGAAAATGCCAAGAAGACACGTGGAGAACAATTTTTCTTTATAAATAATCGCTTCATAAAGAATAGTTATTTAAATCATTCTGTGAACAGAGCATACGAAGGGCTCTTAAAAGCCGATTATTTTCCCTTCTATGTCCTCTACATTGAAATAGACCCCGTGCACGTAGACATCAACGTGCACCCGACGAAGACTGAAGTGAAATTTGACGACGATCGTATGCTTTATGGTGTGATCAATTCTGCAGTTCGGCAGGCACTAGCTTCCTTCAATGTGGCTCCATCCCTGGACTTTTCAGCGGATGTCAGCTTTGACCATCTGAACAAGCAGCGAGAGGAATCACTTTCAAATCAGGACAGAGCATACGGTTCTTATCAGACCATTCGTCCAAGTCAGGAACGTTTAGAGAAATTGGATGAGTTGTATCAGTCGGCAGGCATGGAAGAGATTGCCACGATAGAAGAAGCTGAAAAAGAGCGTGTAAGCCAACATATCTTTTCTAGTTCCATAGGACATGAAAATGAATCAGAGGAAAAGAAAGCTACATATCAACTTCATGGAAAGTATTTGCTGCGGCAAGTAAAATCAGGAATGATCGTTCTGGACAAAGAATCTGCGTTGGAACGTATTCTTTTTGAGCAATACCAAGCACAGATGCAGTCCGGTTCTGGCATGAGTCAAGCATGCCTTTTCCCTCAACAGGTGAAACTCAATGCAGGAGATTATGCGTTGGCTCTGGAGTTAAAAGAAGAAATTAATCTTCTCGGATTTGAGTTTGAGCAGATGGGTGAGCAACTTTTAGTCATTCAGGGCGTCCCTTCAGAGTTGGTGCCCTGCAACGAACAGGAGGTATTTGAAGGTCTAATAGAACAATACAAGCACAACGCAAAGAAATTAGATTTGCCAAAGAAGGAAAGTTTGATTCGGGCGTTGGCCAAAAGAACTGCCACAAATAAGTGTCAGAGCCTAAAAAATGAAGAGATGGATCACTTGATGGATCGATTGTTTGCTTGCGAGCAACCGAACTATACACCGGAAGGAAATCCAACGTATGTTTTATTAAGTTTAGAGCAAATAAACGATTGGTTTAAAAAGTAGTTAAAGTAGAAAGTTCAAAGTAAAAAACAGTGTTTAGAAGACTCACCCCTGTAGCAAAAAACATTCTGATCATAAATGTGGCCATTTTCATGATCAGCTCATTTCTGAAATTACCGCTCTCCGAATTTTTCGGACTACGCGTAGTCTTCTCTTCCGAATTTGCACCGTATCAATTCCTTACCTACATGTGGTTGCATGGAGGGTTTGGGCACATTCTTGGAAACATGATTGCTGTATTGGTTTTTGCACCGATGCTTGAGAGCGTTTGGGGATCTAAACGATTCATGACTTTCTATCTTATCTGCGGTGTTGGTGCCGGTGTACTGTATGGAACTGCTGATTTCTTCGAGAAACTTCCGCTAAAGCAGGATGCAGAAGCATACCTAGACAACCCAACGCCCGAGGCTTTTGAGCGATTCATCATCCAGCACAAAAATCCATACTTCAATTTGAATGGATTGGGTGAATTGTCAGATGCCTACTACGAGAATGAAAACAATCTCGGAGTAATCAGTCAGACGAAACGAGTGGTGGAAGAAACGTACGAAATATTTGTCACGCGAGGAAATATGATCGGTGCATCTGGAGCTGTGTTTGGAATCCTGTTTGCCTTTGCTTTCCTGTTTCCAAATACGGAATTATTTCTACTGTTCCCGCCTCTACCGATCAAGGCCAAATATCTAGTTTTTTTCTACGCTATGTATGAGATTTACTCAGAATTTAACCGGACGGCTGGTGATAACGTTGCACATTTAGCCCACATTGGCGGAATGGTTATCGCGTTTCTGTTGTTAAAATATTGGAAGAACGATACGAAAAAGTTTTATTGAGAGTGACGATACAAAAATGAACGGAGGACTTTTTGATGATTTTAAGAATGCCTGGGGCAAACCGAACAATGCGGTTGTTCAACTGATATTGATCAACTTGATGGTGTTTGTTGGAGCACGAGTTGTCAAGGTCTTTTTTGACATCAGTGGTGCCACAGACACTTTTTTCTTCCTGTTCAGAAAACTCCAACTGCCGGCAGATATTGGATTGCTATTCACGCAGCCTTGGACGATTGTAACCTATTTTTTTACTCACTTTGATTTTTTCCATGTCCTCTTCAATATGCTCTTCCTCTTCTGGTTTGGAAGGATCATTCAGGAGTTTTTAAATAGTAAACGGGTCATTTCACTTTACGTGCTTGGCGGACTGTTCGGTGGTTTACTTTATATCTTCATCTACAATTTCATCCCGTTCTACTCAGATCGTGTTGCTGAGTCGTTGATGTTGGGAGCTTCTGCGGGTGTTTTTGCCATTGTAGTTGGTGCTGCGGTCTTTATGCCGAACTACACCTTCTTCCTGTTGTTTCTGGGGCCTGTTAAAATCAAGTACATAGCTATTTTCTACGTGTTCATGTCCTTTATCGGAAGTACCGGAGGAAATGCAGGTGGCGAAATTGCCCACTTAGGTGGAGCCTTCGTCGGATGGCTGTATATCACTCAGCTCAACAAAGGAAGCGACATTGGAGGCTGGGTAATCTCTTTCATTAGCTTCGTGAAAAGCATGTTCAAGCCCCAGCCTAAAATCAAAGTCACGCATCGTGGTGGAAGTAGGCGACCTTCAAGAAAGGCGGCTTCCAAAGCAGAATCTTCCAGTTCAGCATCGTCAACACCTCAAGCCGAGATCGACGCAATCCTTGACAAGATCTCACAGTCAGGGTATGAGAGTTTGAGCAAAGACGAAAAGCAAAAGCTTTTTAATGCGAGTAAAAAGTAGTTGGAATTGATTCGAATGGAGTTAATTCTATTTTAAATGTTCGTTAGTCTATTAACCACAATTAGCACTAAGTGCTTGTGGACTTTGTGAGGTCTTGGTGACCTTAGCTTTAGCATCCTCTTCTCAATCAGCAGCGGCTTTGCTTTTATTCGCTAGCTGACCACATGCGGCATCAATATCTTTTCCGCGACTCCTTCTAACACTGGTGTGAATTTTCCCCTTAATTAAATGGTTTGCAAAACGATCGATGGTTTCCGGATCGGCTTTACTGAAAGATGCCTCTGAGATTGGGTTGTACTCGATGATGTTGATTCGGCATGGGACCTTTCGAGCGTACTTCAGTAATTTCTCTGCGTCCTCAATCGAGTCATTGAAATCGTAAAAGAGAATGTACTCAAACGTGATTCTGTTCTCTGTCTTTTCGTAGAAATATCGCAGTGCTTTCATCAGGGCATCCAAGGTGTTGGACTCATTGATCGGCATGATGGTGTCTCGCTTTTTGTCATCGGCAGCATGGAGAGATAGTGCCAAATTGAATTTGACCTTGTCATCAGCCATCTTCGTGATCATCTTCGCAATTCCAGCAGTAGAAACTGTAATGCGCTTCGGCGACATATTCAGTCCGTCTTCCGACGTGATCCGATCGATCCCGTCCATCATGTTATTGTAGTTCAGCAACGGCTCACCCATTCCCATAAATACAATATTCGAGAGAGGCAGCTGGTAGTTCTCCTCAGCCTGATCCCTAATTGTTACCACTTGATCGTATATCTCTCCAGCATCGAGATTCCGTTCCCGCTTCATGTATCCCGTGGCGCAGAACTTGCAGCTAAGGGAACATCCCACCTGGCTAGAAACACAAGCCGTCATGCGGTCATCGGTAGGAATTAGCACTCCCTCGATCAAATGCTTATCATGCAGGCGGAACGCAGATTTTATAGTTCCGTCGTTGGAGACCTGTGCGTTGTCTACCTTGATTGCATTGATCACGAAATCTTCCTGAAGCTTTTCCCTCGCCACTTTTGAAAGGTTTGACATTTCGTCGAACGTCTTGGCAGATTTTACCCAAAGCCACTCCCACACTTGTTTTGCCCGGAATTTCTTTTCACCAATTCCTTCAAAATAAGCGGTCAAACTTTCAACAGATTCCTTGCGGATGTCCTTCATGCCACAAAGGTATACAAGCAGGATATGGCAGAAGCGGAATAGGAGTACTTAGTATATCGTGAACCCGTGACGTGACAACTCTTTGCTGAACAGGATCTTTCTGAAATCACCTGGTTGCAGTTTATTCTTGAGCTTTAGGTCTCCTTTCTTTTGAATCAGTCTTTCGAAATTTTCCTCTCTCAAGGCAAAGCGTGCTGAATCCGGATAGGTGGTCCGTAGGATGAAATCAAACGGCTGATCCGGTGTTGACTCTGTCTGGAAAAACTCGTAGGACGATATTACCTTTTCCTCCACTGCCCACTCTCGCAGTATCCTCCAATTGTATTGATAGTAGTAAATCGCTTCTTCGTAATTGTCATTCAAGACCTGTACAAAATCTAGTGATGTAATGCGTTCATCAGCTTGGCCAAAACTTCCAAAGCAAATCAGTGAGCTACATAAAACTAAGATCTTTTTCATATCATTTTTCCTATGTTCAAACAATTGACTTTACGTTCTTGAAGATTCGATTTTTCATCAGAAAGAGTTTTACCTAAATCTATTTTTGGGGTGAAGCGGAGTGTTTTTGGGGTGAATAAGCTATGATAAAAGGGATTGCACCGAATCCCTAAATGAAGGAGAAAGCGGAACGTCCATCGACCATTTCCCATCTTTAACCTCGAGCGTATTGAAATTTCGTTTAGCTGTGTACTTCAAATTCACTACAAACGATCGATGTACTCGTTGAAATTGAGGATGTGCAGTAAGCTGGTTCTCCACTGCCTTTAGTGTGATCCTGATTGTTTTTTTGGTAGGAGCTTCAGAATTTGACACAAATACGTCAACATAGTTATCATCGGCTTTTAGAAGGATCAAGTCATTTGGATTTACTACGATTTTTTCCTTTCCCTCTCCCCTCAGAATCAAGTTCCCCTGACCAACTTGCTCCTTACCTACCAACGAACGAAAGAAGTTTGATCTACCATATAGCGCAAGCGGGAGATATGTCAGGAGGATCATGAATGAAAAAGCAAACCATTGCTCAAGGTATTCCAGGCCATCGAAGCATTCCCACGCACATCGGGTGAGCCGCATCAAAAAGACAACATGCACAAAAAGAACAAGCTTCAAAATCCATGAAATACCATCCATCCTTGGGCTTGAAGAAAGATCAACTTTTAACAGGCGTCGAAAGCCAAAATCAGTCAGGTAGCTGATTAATATAAAAGAGACGCCCACGGGCAGTAGAAGTAGCGCCAAGGCAACAAAATGAGATAGATCATTTACGTAAACTCCAAAGGGTCGCGTAAGCAATAGAAAGAGCCAGATGAACAGACCTGTTCCTAAATTATATGCATGTTTCCAGCCAAACGTATGATACGCCCAATGAAAGTATTTGTGAATTCGCATGCGGATACAAATTAGAGAATTTCCAGACAATCTGATCTCCAACTGGAATCATCCAAATCAAGGGAATCTCATTGCTTACCGTCTTTTTACTATTTTCGTTGCGTGGCGATCATAGACAAAATAGTTAAGCAGGTCGGAACGCTTGTTTCGTGGCTCTCTTTACTGCTGGTACTGGTGATCATCATTGATGTGGCATTGAGGTATCTATTTAATACCACCTCAGCTGCTTCGTTTGAAATTGAATGGCATCTTTTTGCCGTTATCTTTCTATTGGGTGCAGGCTACACTCTCCAGCAAGACAAGCACGTTCGAGTGGACGTATTTTATAGTCGTTTCTCCGAAAGAAACAAGGCCTGGGTCAATTTGATCGGTACTGCTCTTCTTTTACTTCCTTTCTGCGCAGTGGCCTTTTGGGAATCGCTTTCTTTCGTTGAAAATTCTTTCGCGGTAAAGGAAACAAGTCCTGATCCAGGAGGACTACCGGCAAGGTATGTGATCAAAGCGGCAATCCCTGCTGGGTTTTTCCTATTGGGTTTGCAAGGGATCAACCTTCTTTTGAAATCATTCTCTAAAGTTGTAAGCAGTGAGTAAAAACGAGGACATAAAAGGGAAAGACCATTCAACACCTGACTGGTTAAAAACTATTCAGCTAAATAGCTGGGAAGCAGAGTTGCTGGTATCTGCTTTAGTTCTTTACGCATTGTTTCAGGTTCCTGATTTTGTTCACGATTTTCATCTTCGGAAATTTGATAGGGGAAGCCAATTCCATCTTTTTTTCCGATTCCTTATAATGGCAGTGGAGTTGTTGAAATTTGGATACATTTTCCACATCCTGGTCAGGGGTCTGTGGGTAGCTTCAGTTGGCTTGAGTTATGTGTTTCCGAAAGGAATTGACAAAGAAGTTCTAAAATTTAAGGGACGGTTTAACTCAGAAATCAGCGAAAAAAAATCTATAGTCAGCAATGTGCTTCGGTTGGAGGAACTCTCTTCACTTTTCTACGGAATCTCGTTTTTGGCCTTTGGTGTTCTGTTGGGCGTTGGTACTCTGTTTTTCACTTTCGTTCTTCTGACTCAAAAAATGGGGGCTTCGATAGCTGAAGCATCATCCTTAGCACCCCTTTACTTCTTCGCCTACTTCTTCTACCTGCTCTTTATCATTTTAGTACTCATAGACTTTTTGACAAATGGTCTCTTCAGGAGGATTGATTGGATGGCGAAATGGTTTTATCCAGTAGCCATCTTTTTCAGAATCGTAACACTATCTTTTCTGTACAGACGATCAATGCTGGTGCTGATTTCCAACACACAAGGGTGGAAGTCCTACCTGATTCCTTTTGTTGTCCTTGTGGTGTGCGGCGGCTTTGTTTTTTTAGATGAGCAAGCAGATGACAACAAGACAATCAGATATCTAAATGCCGCCCAGGAGGTGAATATTATGAACGATAATTACGAAAACCTAAGAGACGAAGAGGATCTTGTAATTGCGACCATCCAGTCGGATATCATAACGGAAAACGCACTTCAGATTTTTATCGATGACTTAGGTATTTACAGTTCTTTTTATAGAGAGGCCGCCACAAAACCTGAAACTAGCTGGAAATATCTGAATTCAGATTCATGCTCCATCTTTCTCAACAAATGGTTAAGCGTACGCATTGATTCTATGAATTTTGATAACATCAAATGGTTTAAGACTCAACATCGAAGCAAGTTGGATTTTGGCTTTTTGGCCTACCTCGATATAAATATGATAGATCGAGGATCTCACAACCTCTCTATCTCCATGGACACAACTCAGGTAGGAGAAGGGTCTAGAAGAACGATTCGTGAGGGAATGTACCATCAACTGGACCTGTCCAACATTCACTTTTTCTACGACAAGCAGTGATAGAATACCTACCCATTATTCTATTCGGTGTCATCTTCTTGCTCATACTTTTTGGGTACCCTGTCGCATTCACCCTAGGAGGAGTTTCCATTTTAGTAGGCCTGATTGTGTTCGATTCTGACTTCTTCTACCTCTTGTCATTGAGGATATTCGGGACCATGCAGAATTTTGTTTTGCTGGCTGTTCCTCTCTTTATTTTCATGGGCATGATGTTAGAAAAATCGGGAATAGCCGAACGATTGCTCCACACCATGAGTATGCTTTTCGGAAACATTCGTGGCGGACTGGCAATATCCGTGGTGGTGGTTGGAGCCATGCTTGCTGCTTCTACTGGTATCGTAGGAGCGACTGTGGTAACGATGGGGTTGATCAGCCTGCCGATTATGCTCAAAAAAGGATATAGCCCAAGTATCAGCACAGGAGTCATTGCCTCCTCTGGAACACTAGGGCAAATTATTCCGCCATCCGTAGTATTGGTCTTGTTGGGTAGTGTGTTAAATGTTTCCGTTGGTGACCTGTTTCTAGCGGCTGTAATTCCTGGTGTTGGACTTGTGGTGTTGTATCTGCTTTACATTACTATCTACGGTCAAATTTTTCCCCACCGTGTCCCGAAAATTCCGAAGGAAGAAATAGTGGCATTTAGAAAAGAGGGATTCTCCAAAGAAGTCATCAAATCCTTTCTCTTTCCCTTTGTTCTCATTCTCATTGTGTTGGGCTCCATATTCGCAGGAATTGCGTCACCAACAGAAGCTGCAGGAGTTGGTGCCTTTGGTGCCACCGTATTAGCTGTCATTAGTAAAAAATTTAACCTGGGAATGCTAAAACAGGTGATGAAGGAAACCACATCGATCACCTCGATGGTCTTCATGATTTTGGTTGGAGCCACTGCCTTCTCCCTCGTTTTTCGTGGCTTAGAAGGTGACAAGTTTCTTCTTGGTTTGATTCAAGATGCCAACCTTGGAGCGACCGGATTTCTCATCCTGGTGATGATCGTAGTCTTTATCTCTGGTTTTTTTATCGACTTTATTGAGATCGTCTTCATCATTGTTCCAGTGGTGGCTCCCATCTTTGTAAGTCTGGGAGTTGATCTGGTTTGGATTGGTATTCTGCTGGCTGTAAACCTTCAGACTTCTTTTCTCACACCTCCGTTTGGCTTTGCCCTCTTTTACCTCAAAGGTGTGGCCCCACCAGAGGTGAAGACCGCTCAGATCTACAGAGGAATTATTCCCTTTGTTATCATTCAGTTGCTGTTTCTGATCTTATTGATTGTCTATCCAGAGATTATTAATTTGGTTGGATGAAAGGGTTGACACCTGAGCTATGTCTTCATTCACTAAATTGAATACTTGATTAATGACTCCCGCTTGCCTATGAACAGATCGATTTTTCTCATTCCCTTTTTGTTTGCTCATCTTTTAACTGCTCAGACAGTCTCCATTCAAGAGAGGTTTAGTCAACATTACCACACCGCAGATTCTCTCACGGAAGCAAATCAAGGTCAACGTGCGCTAGCTTACTTCGATTCCTGCAGAATCTCAATGGCTGATTCTGCAGAATACGCATATTCACTGGTCAGAACGGCTCGGACATATGACAATATTGGCAAGCCAGATTCTGCACTTATTTTCTATTCGAAAGCAGAGAGTTGGGTGAGAGATATTGGCGAAAAGGAACCCTTGAGCTTCTTCCTGCTTTACAGGGCATTTCACTTAGACAGAAAAAGAGAGAATGCTAACAGCAAACGTGATTTAAATGAACTCCTTGAATTTGTATCAGATGATGATTACCAGGGAGCTTATCTGAAAAGTAAATCATTTCAAACATTGGCTGAATTTGGGCTGAAAACTAGAAAGCTAGACAGCAGCTATTATTTCATTTCAAAAATGAATGAATACCGAGAAAAAGATCCCACAAAAGGAATTGAACCTCATCATTTCAACACGATGGCGTGGTATTATTACCTCACGCGAGACCTTAATTATGCACTTAAAACCCTCAAGGAGTACTTTGATTGGTATAAAGTTGAATTGAAGGACATGGAGCCAGTTCATTCGGGGG